>JAQCEJ010000214.1 GCA_027618475.1 Planctomycetota bacterium
TCCGCTGCGCGGTGCGCCCCCGCCACCCTGAGTGGATGGGATATTGTGAAAAAGGCGATCGCGCTGCGCGAATTCATCCCCCACTATTTCATGAGTCGTCGGGTTCCGTTTATACTGAACCGGGACCATCGCACGATTGGAATCGAATAAGGCCAACGCGAATGATGTACTCGTCTTGTCTGACGTCGAAAGATTTTCGATGGGGTCTTTTGCTGATGTGGGGCCTGTTTGTTTCCCCCCTCGCGGCACGAGGAGCAGACTTCGAACCGGTCGCAAAGATCCTGATTCGCCGGTGTCTCGAATGCCATAACGAGACACAGTCCAACGGCGGCCTCGTGCTGACGACGCGCGAATCGCTGCATCAGGGGGGCGACACCGGCCCCGCGATTGTCGCCGGCGATAGCTCTGCCAGCCTGCTGTTCGAGCGCGTTCATGGCGGCGAAATGCCTCCCGAGAAAAAAGGGACATCGCAGAAACTTTCGGACGAAGAGATCGCGACGCTGAAAGACTGGATCGCGAACGGTGCCGAATGGCCTGAGGCGCGAACGCTCGATCTGTATGAATTCAGCACCGAAGAACGGGGGGGCCGCGATTTGTGGTCGTTGCAGCCGATCGTGCGCGCTGATGTACCCCGCGTCGAACGATTTTCGGATCGGGTTAAGAATCCGATCGATGCCTTCATTCTCGCGCGGTTGGAAAAACAGGAATGGGAACCCGCGCTGCCGGCGAATCGCCGCGAACTCATTCGCCGGTTGTATTTTGACGTGGTCGGTCTGCCGCCGACATTCGAGCAGATCGAAGAATTCGTGAACGACGATTCCCCCGATGCATACGAGCAGCGTGTCGATGAGTTGTTATCGTCTCCGCATTACGGCGAACGCTGGGGACGATACTGGCTCGATCTTGTCCGCTTCGCCGAGACGTGCGGATACGAGCGTGATCAGATCAAGCCGAACGTCTGGAAGTATCGCGACTGGGTCGTGAACTCTCTCAACGACGACAAGCCATACAATCGCTTCGTCCTCGAACAACTCGCCGGTGATGAACTCGCCGACCCCGACGAACAGACGGTGATTGCAACCGGTTTTTTATGTCTGGGGACATGGAACGACGAACCGAACGATCCGCACGAGTACAAGTACGAACGCCTCGAAGACATGGTGCACGCCACAAGCACGGCGTTTCTCGGCATGACGGTGAAATGTGCCCGCTGTCACGATCACAAGTTCGATCCGATTCCGCAGCGCGATTATTACCGCATGGCGAGTGCCTTCTGGGCCGGTTTCATTCAGCCAGGCTCGGGAAATCTGCTCGGGGGACCGGATAAAGATCAACTTGGTTACGATGTATTCGGCTGGACCGACAGCGGACGCGAGCCCGCCCCGCTGCATCTGTTGAAAAAAGGAGATCCGAAAAATCCGGGGCCAGTCGTCGAGTTCGCCAACCTGACGATGATCCCGTCGCACACGATTGAGGTTCATCCTGCTCCTGCTGATGCCAAAACAACACAGCGCCGGTTGCAATTGGCCGAATGGATTGTCGACCCGGCGAACACGCTCACCGCGCGTGTCATGGTCAATCGCATCTGGCAACATCATTTCGGCCATGGAATCGTGCATTCGGTGAACAATTTCGGTTTCACCGGTACGCCGCCGACGCATCCACAACTTCTCGACTGGCTCGCCGCCGAATTTATGCAGCCGACAGTCGATGTGACATTAGATGGCGAAACGATTTCGCAGCCGTGGTCGATGAAGCGAATGCACAAATTGATGCTGATGTCGTCGACCTATCGGCAATCGTCTAATCACCCGCGTCAGTCCGAGTATGCCGAGACCGATTACGCGAATCACTATTTCTGGAAAGCCGCACGTCGCCGACTCGATGCCGAAGCGATGCGCGATGCGATGCTGTCTGTCAGCGGGCAGATCGACCTGCGGTTGGGAGGCCCAAGTTTTTCGCCGACGATTCATCCCGAAGCGCTCGAAGGTCTCTCGCGAAAGGATGCCGCGTGGCAGGCCTCATCGGCAGAAGAACAACGCCGGCGGAGTTTATACATTTTCACGAAGCGCAGTCTGTTGCCGCCGTTGATGACGACGTTCGACTTCGCCGATACGACGCTTCCCTGCGGTGAACGCGATGTGACGACGGTTGCTCCGCAGGCCCTTGCGTTGCTCAACAATGAGTTTGTCCATCAACAAAGCCAAGCCCTCGCCGCAGCCGTATTGAATCATGCCCCGTCGGATCGAACAGAACAGATCGCGCAGGCCTGGAAACTCTCGCTCGGTCGCGAACCTTCGACGAATGAAATCGACGCGGGAATCGCGCATCTCGATAAGCAGACGCAGTCGTTTGCCGAAAAACGATCGCACGAAAAAGATGACCTGAAAATACTCGCCGACGTGCTACCGGTGACCGAAGGGCTGGTGATCAACCTGCGAGCCGATCAGGGCGTTGAACTCGATGATGAAGGTCGAGTCATACATTGGACCGATGGGTCGGGGAATGACCATCATGCCCGGCAGGACGATGCATCGCAGCGGCCGCTGCTGGTTGCCGATGCCATTTCGCATCAGCCGGCGTTACGCTTCGACGGTGTGCGGCGGTTTATGTCTCTCGCAGGGGAAGTGGTCTCATCGCAGCACCATACGGTGATCGCCGTTGCAACGGATCTCGGGGCCGATTCGCATCGCGAGATTTTTTCGAACTGGAATGGTGCTGCCGGGAATTCGACGACATCGATCTTTCTCGGCACGACCGGAAAATCATCGGTCCGATTCAGCGACGATTTCACTCCCGCAGGTGAAATCGTCGACGGCGAGATGCCGTTTGTGCTGACGGCGGTTGCCGATCATCACGATGCGATCGTCTATCAGAACGCGACGCCTCTGATGAAGAAGGGGCGACCGCTCGCGGCAAGAAACCTCAAAACGCCCTACGTTATCGGACAGCAAGGCAACATTGACGGCGAATACTGGACCGGCGATATCGCCGAACTCCTGGTGTTCGACCGCCCGCTCAGCGAACGCGAGTTGCGACACGTCTGGCGATATCTCGAATTGCGTTACGAATTGAATTTAACGCCCCCGCCGAAAGACCCGGCACAATTGGCGCTGGAGTCGTTGTGTCACGTGTTGTTGAATACGAATGAGTTTTTGTATGTGGATTGAGTTATCGAAATGAGCGGCGGGGTTTATCCCCGCC
>JAQCEJ010000098.1 GCA_027618475.1 Planctomycetota bacterium
CAGAAAGCATTCGCCGCTGCGATTCCTCACATTGACATCGCTCCCATGTGTATCGCCGCCTCATGGCCCACTCGAATGACGAATGTAATGCGATCGGGATAGACGCGGCGAGCGTTTTGAACGGCTTCGCCAAAACTATCGCCCAAAAAAAATTCTCCAGCGTCAGGTTCTATGGCGATATATTTGTCACGATGGTCGTCTTCGAGTTGCTTTCTCCATTTCGATTCGTATATCGCTTTGGCGCGGCGGGCGATGTCTTGCGTGAGTTCAGTAGCCACACGATCTCTCCTGAATTTGAGACTGACCGACTTCTCTATAATATCCTGGCTCTTATGGCCAGTAAATGTCAGTTATTTTCATCGTCGTTTATTGTGATGGCACCACATCTCGTGCGCTTGAATCAGCTTGGCTTCTACGGCCGGTTGGCCACGTTCGGGTGAATATTTTTCGAACAATGCCTGCCGAGCTTCGCTGGCGCGATGTTTCATGATGTCGGCATTTTCTTTCACTTTGAGTATCGCCGCCGCGATGGCTTGCGCATCTCCTGCTGGCACTAACTCTCCCCACTGCCCCTCTTCCAAAATCTCGCGTGGGCCGAATTCGCAGTCGGTTGAAATCACCGGCACCCCCATCGCGGCGGCTTCGATGAGGGCGTTCGGGCTTCCTTCGTAATTCGAACTCAACACGAACACATCGCCGCGTCGCAATTGGCCGCAGATGTTCGGTTCGAAACCGGCGAAGTCGACGTGCGGTTCGATCTGAAGTTTGTGAGCGAGCGTTTTCAACTCCGCTTCGAGCGGCCCTTGGCCGAAGAGATGCAGCCGGATGTCGCTGGTCCCTTGTCGTACGATCAGAGCGATCGCGTCGAGCAGCACGTCGTACCCTTTCTCCGGAGCAAGCCGCCCGGCGGTGACGATGTGAAAGAGACCCGACGGAAAGCGGTTGTCAGACTCATCGACCGTTTGATGCAATCGATCGAGATCGAGCATATTCGGCAGCGATTGAACCGCAGTACGAGACAAGCCGAACTCGACGATCAGCGATTCTCTCACCCCTTCGGAAACGGCGAGCACCAGTTCCGCCTCCTGATACGCCCGGCGGAGCATGCGCCATTTCATCGCCTTGAATTTGTGCACCGTTCGCTCAAAATCGTGGCGGGGATGCGTGACGGCAACCGAAACTCGCGCCGTCGGTCGATGTCGCGTCGCCCCAGCCGTGACGAGCGTCATCGGGAACGTGCGGTCGTAGATGACGTCGATGTTCTCTTCGCCGAGCACTGCGGCGAGATCGCGGGTCTGCTGCCGATAGAGGCGACCGGGCCAATTCCACGTTGGCGGGGTATGCCGTTTACTGAAGGAATACTGTTTGACATCCGTCGGGAGTTCAGGAAGCAACTCGCCCGCTTCGTTGATCAGATAAAGGATCGGCACGAACCGTTCGCGGTCGAGCCGTTGCAGTATGCCGAGCAGTTGACGTTCGCTTCCTCCCCCCGAGAGCGACCCGATCGCAAATAGGATTCGAAGAGGAGGCATGGAATTGAGTTCGGCTTCGAGGTATAATAAAGTTTGACGTATCCACCTATAATGATAACGTTCGTGGGCTACAGCGTAACAACCGCCGGTTCCCCCGAAAAGCAGATTCCCACCCGATAGACACTCCGTCCGAACTTTCACGGGCCTCACTTACCTGCCGTCGAAGTTTTCAGGTTACGCCATGAGTAGCAAGACACGCTTGATTTCCCTTCGCTGCGATCGCTGCGGCTTCGCGTTCAAAGTCGACGCTCGTTATGCGGGGAAGGAGGGTTTTTGTCCGAATCCCGACTGTCGGCAGACGTATCGCATTCCGACAACCGTACGTGAGACGCCTGCCGTCGAGAAACTTTCCTCGACGATCCGTCTCGACAAAGGGGATCCCCGACGGTTTGTCATCGCCGGTCTGGTGTTGATCGGTGGATTTCTGATCGTCCACGGCATGAGATTCATCCTTTCGACACCGTCCGCTGCGCCGGGCATGAGTCAATCGTTTGCACCGACGGTGATGTCGCTGTCGAACGTCGTTCGCGCCGCCGAACCGGAACCGAAAAAACCCGAAGATGATCCGCGCTACCTTGCGTTCCGCGATACCATCATGCCGTTGTTTGCCACGTATTGCAGCGAGTGTCACGTCGGAGAAGCGGCTCAGGCCGGTTTCGAAATCGGCGAAGCGGTAACGATGCCCGAGTTGCTCGCACAGCATCGCAAGTGGGAAAAAGTCTTGAAGATGATCGAAGGGGGGGCGATGCCTCCCGCCGATTCCGGTGAGAAACCGACCGACGAAGAACGCGCCACGATCGTCGCCTGGCTGCGCGATGCTCTGTTCAACTTCGACTGCGATGAATATCGTGATCCCGGTCGTGTGACGATCCGCCGCCTCAATCGTAACGAATACAACAATACGATCCGCGATTTGTTCGGGATCGATTTTAAACCTGCCGCCGATTTCCCCCGCGACGACGTCGGATACGGATTCGACAACATCGGCGATGTGTTGTCTCTTCCTCCGCTTCTGATGGAAAAATATCTCGCCGCCGCCGAACAGATTACGCTGCGGGCGATCGTCAACCCCGACGTACAGGTTGCCGTGGGACGCCAATTCGCCGCTCCCGAACTCAAGGTTGAAGGAGGAGGCAAAGCGGGAGATACGTCGGTCGGCATGTATTCCAACGGGACGGCGTTCGTGCAGGTTCCGATCGTCGTCGGAGGGGACTACATCGTCAAGATTCGGGCATGGGGCGATCAGGCCGGGCCCGACGCCGCAAAGATGGTGCTGCACGTCGGCGACGATGCCGTCGAGACGTTCGACGTCGCGGCGATCGCCAATGCTCCTGAAGATTACGAGAAGCAAGTCACGATGAAGGCGGGAGAGAATCGGATCGCCGCATCGTTTATCAACGATTATTATCAACCCAAGGCTGAAGATCCGAAGCTGCGAGGCGACCGCAACTTATACATCGGCTCGATTGAAATCGTCGGCCCGCTGGCGTTCGATCCCAATGCGTTGCCGCAGTCTCATCTCGATATTCTGTTCGTGATGCCCGATGAGACCCGCACGCCCGACGCATGCACATGGGACATTCTCCGACGATTCAGCCGTCGGGCGTTTCGCCGTCCCGTGACGGACGACGAAATCGCCGGTTATGTCGAGCTGGCTCGCCTGTCGCGAGATCAGAACGAAACGTTCGAAGGTTCGATTCAGATAGCGATTCAGGGGATGCTCGTCTCGCCGAATTTTCTGTTCCGCGTCGAGAACGATCGCGACCCGAACGATCCGGACGATCGACACTCGCTCGCCGATTACGAACTCGCATCGCGGTTGTCGTACTTTCTGTGGGCAAGCATGCCTGATGCAGAACTCTTCGCTCTCGCGGACGACGGAAAACTTCACGACCCCGCCGTGCTCAAGCAACAGGCCCGACGGATGCTCGCCGATCCGAAGTCAGCAGCGCTGATGGAAAACTTCGCCGGTCAATGGTTGAATCTGCGAAATCTGGCTGAAGTCACCCCCGATACGAAATCGTTTCCCGATTTCTCCGAAGACCTGCGGACCGACATGCGCCGCGAGACCGAATTATTCTTCGATTCGATCGTCCGCAACGACCGTTCGATTCTCACGCTGCTCGACGGCGATTACACGTTCGTCAACGAACGGCTCGCCGCACATTACGGCCTTCCCGATGTGACCGGCCCGGAGTTTCGCGAAGTTTCGTTACAAGGGACAAATCGTGCAGGCGTCTTGACGCAGGCGAGCATTCTCACGCTGACATCGAACGCGACTCGCACATCGCCGGTGAAACGGGGGAAGTGGATTCTGGAAAACATACTCGGCGAAGAGCCCCCTCCTCCGCCGCCGAACGTCCCGGCACTCGATAAGTCGCAGGCCGATCTCCCCGACGCCACTCTGCGTCAGCAACTCGAACGGCATCGAGCCGACCCGGCGTGCGCGGTGTGTCACGACACGATGGATGCCCTCGGTTTCGGCTTTGAGAATTTCGACGCCATCGGTCGCTGGCGCGACAAAGAGGGCGAACATGCGATCGACTCCAGCGGTATGCTTCCCGGAGAACAAAAATTTGAGGGACCAGTGGAACTGGTGAAACTGTTGAAACAGCGGCAACGCGATTTTGGCCGCCTGTTCACCGAAAAGCTGCTAACTTACGCATTAGGCCGAGGTTTGGAGTTTTATGACCGCTGTACGGTCGATAAAATAGTCATAGGACTCGAAACCAACGATTATCGCTTCTCGGCATTGCTCGATGAGATTGTGACCAGTGACCCGTTCACCATGCGACGGGGAGAAAGACAATAACCATGACATTTCGACCGCTCGATCGCCGCACGTTTCTGCAAGGTGTCGGAACCTCGATGGCTCTCCCCTGGCTTTACGCCATGCAGCCGCGCAAAGCCCTTTCGGCCGACGAAGCCGCGGCAACGGCGGCGACCCGTCTCGCTTTTGTCTTCGTTCCAAACGGCGTGATCGTCCCGGCGTGGACGCCGACCGGCAAGGGGACCGACTATCAACTCTCCGAAACGCTTAGCGTGCTCGAACCGCACAAGTCCGAAATCAATGTGCTGACCGGCCTCGCGCAAGACAACGGTCGTCCGAAGGGAGACGGCCCCGGCGACCATGCCCGCTCGGCGTCGACGTTTCTCACCGGGGCTCACCCGGTGAAGACCGCGGGAGCCGATATTCGCGTTGGCATTTCGGTCGATCAGGTCGCCGCCGAAAAACTCGGACGCGATACGTTGCTGCCGTCGCTTGAACTCGGCATCGAAGCAGGACGCAACGCCGGAAATTGCGATTCAGGTTACAGCTGTGCCTATTCGAACGCCATTTCGTGGAAAACGCCCACCACGCCGATGGTCAAAGAAATTTATCCGCGTCTTGCCTTCGAACGGCTGTTCGGCACGGCGGAGAATTCCGAGGCTCAGGCTCGCCGTTTGCGTAATCGCAAGAGCATTCTCGACGTCGTGGCGGGGGATGCGGCGAAGCTGCAGTCCCGGCTCGGCAAGACCGATCGTCAGAAAGTCGACGAATACTTTACGAGCGTGCGCGAAATCGAAAATCGCATCGTTCGCGCCGAAAAGATCGCCGAGCAACCTCGCCCCGAGATCGAGATTCCGCGCGGAATTCCCGAAGAGATGCAAGACCATATCCGGTTGATGTTCGATATTCTGGTGCTGGCCTTCCAGACCGACACGACTCGCGTCGCCACATTCATGCTCGCCAACGAAGGGAGCAATCGCAGCTATCCGAATATCGGCGTGAAGGAAGGGCATCACCAGCTCTCGCATCACCAGGATAAAGAAGACCCGATTAACAAACTCAAACAGATCGACAAATTCCTGGCGACGCAGTTCGGCTACTTCCTCGATAAACTCAAATCGGTGACCGAAGGAGAACGGACTCTGCTCGACAACAGTCTGGTGCTCTACGGCAGCGGATTGTGCGACGGCAATGCCCACAACCACGACAACCTGCCTCTCGTGCTCGCAGGGCGCGGCGGCATGACTGTTGAAACAGGTCGACACATCGTCTACGAAAAAGAGACGCCGATGAACAACCTGTTCCTCTCGATGCTCGATCGCGTCGGTGCCCCCGCCGAGTCGATCGGCGACAGCACGGCGAGATTGACGGAGTTGGACGGGTAGACGTCGATGCGGATATACTGATATCATGTCCTTATGATCTCTAATCCCATCGTTCATGCCAAAAAGGTGAGTGCTATGATCAATAATCATACGCTTTTGGAGTTCGTCAATGTGGAGCCGTTTCAGCCGTTTCGCATACACATGGCGAGCGGGCGGCAATTTGAAATTCGTCATCCGGAAATGATCAAAGTCGGTCGGTCGTCGATTACAGTACATACCTACCCTGACGAAGTAGAGAATCCCGTCGATCGCTGGCAGGAAGTTTCGTTGATGTTGCTTGAATCGGTAGAACCGATGGAAGCAACGGCACGGCACAGTTGACCTAGCTGAATGACTCGATGTTTAACGGACACTCACTTCGCATTCTATTCGCCCCCGGTCAATGACCGGGGGTTTTGTTCATTTGTGGTTCAGCATCACCCGCTTTCTATAGAGAGTACGCGATCATGTCTCATTCCCCTCCCCTTCCTGCCGGGCCGACGCCCGCTGATATCTTCGAAACACTCAACGCCCATCAACAATCGGCTGCACTGCGCGGGGCGATTGAACTCGATCTCTTCACGGCGATTTCGCAAGGTCACACCACGGCACAGGCACTCGCATCGCACTGCCAGGCCGATGTGCGGGCCATGCGGATCTTGTGCGACTATCTCACCGTGTACGGCTATCTCACGAAGTCCGGTAACGAATACGGCTTGCCGCCGACAGTGTCGACGTTTCTGGTGCGCACGTCGCCTCAGTACATGGGAAGTATTGCCCGGTTCATCAATTCGCCTGATTTGCTTGGGGCGTTCAACGACGTCGCCGCGATCGTCCGTACCGGCTCGACGCAGATCAGCGGTCAGGGGACGATCGAGTCCGAATACGACGGATGGGTCGAATTCGCCCGCAGTATGGTCCCGATCATGATGCCCGCCGCCGAGTTCATGGCGGACCTCGCCGAGAAACGACATCAGGGGCCGACGCGCATTCTCGACATCGCCGCGGGCCACGGTATGTTCGGCGTATCGATCGCCCGTCGCTTGCCCGAGGCGACGGTCGCCGCTCTCGACTGGGAGAACGTCCTCGCGGTCGCCCACGAAAACGCCAAACGGCACGGCGTGCACGAACGATACGAACTGCTGTCGGGCGATGCGTTCGAAGTCGACTTCGGAAACGATTTCGATCTGGTGCTGCTGACGAATATTCTGCACCACTTCGACCAGCCGACCTGTGTGAAGCTGATGAGCAAAGTCGCGAACGCATTAACCCCCGATGGAACGGCCATGACGCTCGAATTCATTCCCAACAAAGACCGGGTCACTCCCCCGGCGTCGGCAACGTTCAGCTTCATGATGCTCGGCACCACCCCGGCGGGTGACGCCTACACACTGAACGAGTACGAGGCCATGTGGAGCCAAGCGGGACTGACGAAACACGAAATGATCGACGTGCCGAATTCGGCGCAGCGGGTGTTGATCAGCAGACGGTGAGGCGGTTAGAGCGGTTTTTGCTTTTCTCCCTCTCCTCCTGGGAGAGGGCCGGGGTGAGGGTGTCTTTTATTCTGCTGTTTTTCCGTTGAAAGTCACCACCACATCGTGTGAGTGTTAAAGGCACCCTCATCCGGCCTGCGGCCACCTTCTCCCAGAGGGAGAAGGATTAAAGCAAGTCAATCATGAAATAGCGCATCTTCAAAAACCACGAGCGCGGGTAATCGACCTGCTTATCACCACCGCACCGCACTACCTTCCCTCTTGCTCATCCAGTAAAATGATTTCGTCATCGCATCATTCTTACTCGACGAGAGAGGATCCGATCCGTGCCTCGCATTAAGCAGATTCATGCCCGCGAAGTTTTTGACAGTCGCGGGCGGCCTACCGTTGAAGTTGAAGTCACCTGCGACGATGGGCGTCCCGCTCGGGCGATCGTCCCCAGCGGGGCCAGCACCGGAACCTACGAAGCCCGCGAACTGCGCGACAGCGGCGAACTGCGCCTCGGCGGATCGGGCGTGATGCAGGCCGTCAACAACATTCGCCGCGACATCACCGCCGCGCTGCTCGGGCGCGACGCTGCCGATCAGCAGGCGATCGACGCCGAACTCTGCGCGCTCGACGGGTCGCAGAACAAATCGCGGCTCGGGGCCAACGCCGCGCTTGGTGTCTCGCTCGCCGTTGCGTATGCCGCTGCTGATGCCCTGGGTGTGACGCCGGCTCAGTATTTTCGTGAACTCTGGCAGCGCGTGCCGTCGACGCCGAGCGATGTCAACTACACGACGCGCGTCCCTCGTCTTGAAAAATCGTTTCGGTTGCCGTTGCCGATGGTCAATATGATTTCCGGCGGACTGCACGCCGGGGGAAATCTCGACTTTCAGGATTTTCTCATTCTTCCCGTCGGCGCGACGTCGTATACGCAGGCCCTCGATTGGATCGTGACGATCTATCACCGTCTCGGCACGCTGCTCGGCGAACAAGGGTACGAAGGCCGGCTGGTGGGAGATGAAGGAGGCTACGGCCCCCGTCTCGGAAGTAACAGCGAAGCGGTCGAAATTCTGCTCGAAGCAATCGAACAGTCGGGCTATCGCCCCGGCGACGACGTCGCCATCGGTCTCGACGTCGCTAGTTCTCACTTCTACAAAGACAACATGTATCACCTCGCCGCCACAGGAGGATCGGAACTCTCGAGTGACGAAATGGTCGACCTGCTCGAACGCTGGGTCGAGAATTACCCGATCATCAGCATCGAAGACGCCCTCGCCGAGGACGACTGGGAAGGCTGGCAGAATCTTACCAATCGGCTTGGCGACCGCGTACAACTCATCGGCGACGACCTGTTCGTGACGCACCCCTCACGACTGACTCGCGGCATCACCACTGGCGCGGGAAACAGCATTCTCATCAAGCTCAATCAAATCGGCACGCTGTGGGAGACGCTCGAAACGCTGCGACTCGCCGTCGATTCCGGGTTCTGGCCGGTGATCTCCGCCCGCAGTGGCGAGACCGAAGACACCACGATCGCCGACCTCGTCGTCGGCACGGGAATCGGCCAACTCAAAGTCGGTTCGGTCGCCCGCAGCGAACGCCTGGCGAAGTACAATCAGCTGTTGAGACTCGAAGAACAACTCGCCGACGACGCCGAGTACATCGGCGGGGGGATTTTTTCATCGCTGCAGCGATGAAAAAAGAGGGGGAGAGCGGGTGATAGGGAGATGGGGAGTAAAGACATCTCTGTCGGACGTGCTAACACGATCACACGCTCTTCCCCTCTGTATGCATGCGAAAACCAGCCTGCGAAAAGCAAAACAAAGGACCAAACAATGATCACCCCCTTTATCGATTTGAATGCCTGTTCGACGCACACCATCTTCCCTGGTGTGACGATCAAGACCGCGGCGGGCGAAAAGATGATGCTCAGCCTCGTCGACTTCGAACCGGGAGCGATCGTCGAAGCGCATTCGCATCCGCACGAACAATGCGGCATCGTGACCAAAGGCCGAGGCCGCTTCATCGTCGACGGCAAAGAACGGCTCTGCTCGGCAGGCGACATGTACATGATCCCCGGCGGAGCCGTACACAAAGTGATCGCCATGGAAGAGGGCCTGCAGGCGCTGGATGTCTTCAGCCCGATTCGAGAAGACTATCTGTAGAACCGATCGTTCCGTCAGCCCCTCGAGGTATATTATGACCGATCTCTTTTCCCTCACGCGTCGCGAGTTCATTGTAACGGGTGCGGCGTTGTCTTTATCCGGAACGGTCGCCAACGGCAGCAGCGTCAAGGAGAGCGTCATCGGGCCGCTCGTCGGGCATACCGACTCGACCTCCACAATTCTCTGGGCTCGGTTTCCCACCAGCGGGCAATATACTCTGACCATCGCTCCATCGTCGGGCGACGGACCTCCTATTCAGGCGACTGCCGAAGCGACCGCCGAGAGTGACGGCACCGTGAAGTGGGCCATCTCCGGGTTGTCTCCGGCGACGAAATACACCGTCGATCTCGAAGGAGGTCGTCCCTGCACGTTGACGACCGCTCCCACAAACGACCAGCCGACGAAAGTGAAAATCGCGTTCGGCTCGTGCGCGGAAGAAGATGCCGGTACGCGAGCCGTCTGGTCGCGGATGGCCGCCGAGTATCCAGACGCCGTGGTGCTGGCCGGCGACACGCCGTACATCGACACCACCGACCTCGCCCGGCAGCGGAACCGACACCGGGAGTTTGCCGCCGTCCCGGAATATCAATCTCTGCTGTCGACCCGCCCCTTCTGGTCTACCTGGGATGATCACGACTTCGGCGCGGGGGACGCCGATGGAACGCTCAAGCGGAAAGAAAACAGCCGGCAGGCGTTCTCCGAGTACCGCCCCCAGGCCTCTTATGGAGATGGCGAAGGAGGCATCTATACGTCGTTTCGCTGGGGACCGATCGAGGTATTCGTCATCGACGCGCGCTGGTGGGCCTGGACCGGTCCCTCCTTCGCCGACAGTACGAAAAAAACGCTGCTCGGACAGTCGCAATGGGACTGGCTGACGACCGGGTTGGCATCGAGCACGGCCCCCTTCAAGGTGCTCGCCAGCGGCTGCATCTGGGATGACAAGAAAAACAACGAGAAGGACGACTGGGAAACGTATCGACACGAGCGCGATGCACTGTTCGACTTCATCAAGCACAATCGAATCGGTGGCGTCGTTCTGTTCGGAGGTGACGTTCACGTCTCTCGGCTGCTGCGGCATCCCTCTCAACACGTCGGGTATCCGCTGCACGAATTCATCTCGTCGCCGCTGCACGCCCATGTGATCCCCGAACTGAACGTACCGCACCCGTCTCTTGTGCAGTCGAAGTTGCAGCCGAACACCTTTCTGACGCTGACGGCCGACACAACCATCCAACCTCCTACGCTGACGGCTCGGTTTCTGGACGTGGAAGGAAAGTCGCTGTTCGCAGACACAACGATCAAGGTCGATGAATTAACCCCAGCCGCAGGTTAAGTGGGGACCGTCACACAGCAATATTTACCCTTCTCGTTCCCAAGCTCCGCTTCGCCGATTGCTCCATCACCAACCGGGTGATGAAACCCGTTCTACTCAAGTCGAGCTTCCAGCAGACAACCGAATTCCCGGGCGAAGTCGACCGAGACGCGGGCGTGGACGGCACCTTGCTTATCGAAAAACCGTTGTTGTCCCTGCCGGGCAAATACTCCTTCGTGCCAGATTCCGGGGTGAATATACAGGCCTTGCTTTCCCGAGAAGCGGAAGCAGACAAACTGCTCGGGTCTGACGTCGTCTCCGGGAAGGGCGAGAGGGACGTAAAAAGGCTGCGTGTCGAGCGGAAAGAACAACTGCCCCCCGTCGGGATGATAATTGGCGTGCCACAGCAACATCCGTTGGGGAGTTTCGTTGTGATCGGCATGTGCCGATTCGGGGTTCTGTGCGTACGCCAGAATGTAATGGCCGTCGACCGCTTCATTGCGTCCGTACAGAATATCTCCCTGCCATTCGCTGACGAACACCCCCTCGGTCGTCCCGCCCTGGTCTCCCGTATCAGCATCAATGGGACGTGTCCCGAGTGCCGGCCAACGGACGATTTCAATCCGGCACGTTTCCGGGTCATCCACCAGAAAACCGTAACCCTTCAGAGCCTCGGCAGTCGCCTCGACAACAGGCATCTGAACCTTTTGAAGCCCTGCCGGAAGCTGAGGGTTGAGGTAATCAATCGGAGCCGTCATGAGAAAGCCTCTCTTCGCATGCGTGAGATCAGTCTATATTTGTGTCGGACGTATAATACCAGTTTAAGGCATCACTAAAACCGTTTGCTCAATGTCACATTCTTCGACGGGAACTGGAAGCCGCTTCCCAGGCCGCGGGCGATGACGGCGACGGTGACCTCTTCGGCTCCGGCGTCGCGAAACAACTTCGCAATCAGATGTGCCGTTGTACCGGTCGTCAGAACGTCGTCGACAAGCAGCACGCGGCGTCCCTGCCAGATCGACCCGCCGCGCAGCCGAAACGCGGCTCGCAGATTTTTGCGGCGATGCGACGGCGTGAGCGTCGATTGCGGAGTCGTCCGTCGCTGCTTAACGACGGCGTGACGGTCGCACATCACGCACAGGTGTTTGGCCAGCACATCGGCAATCGCTCCCTGAGCCGATTCAGCCTGAAACAGCCGCTGCCACCAGTGTACGGGAACCGGAACGACGGCATCAAACGGGTCGCGCAACAATTCGTCGCCGCGACGCTGCCACAACAGTTCGGCGAGATTCATCGCCAGCGAGCGCCCGTCGGGTTGTTTGGCTTTGAGACAACCGAGCTTGAGACGATCGGTGTAAACTCCCAGACTGACGATCCGCGAAAAGGCAAACCGATCGTCACGGCAATGGATGCACCGTCGGGTCGGTCCGAGCAAAATTCCAACCGGAGCATCACAGCAAACGCAACGAGAAAAAATCGGCTGCAACAACCCATCGCGGCAGTCGTCACAGAAATCGGAAGACGCGTGGTGAACCTCTCCCGCATCGCCAAGATCGCCTCGACACAGCAGACAGGTCGGCGGGTAGATAAACTCCCACGCCGAGCGTCGCAGCAACCCGGTGTTTCGCCTAAGATGCGTCAGAATGGTTTCACCGTTATTCACGCGAGTTTCTCGGGGATACGAACATCGACGATGAGTTCTTCGCTTTCATCATATCCGACTTCACGATCGAGTCCAGCCGCAGGCGACTCGACTGCCGAGGCTCTACCGATCGTAATCGTCGGCGGAGGCCTCGCAGGTCTGGCGGCGGCGGCAGTGTTGTCGCAACATCGATTGCCGGTGACATTGTTCGAGTCGCGTCCTCGACTGGGAGGCCGCGCAAGTTCGGTTGTCGACGCCTCGACCGAAATGCTGATCGACACCTGTCAGCACGTGGCGATGGGATGCTGCACCAGTTTTTCGAAGTTCTGCGAACAGCTCGGTATCTCCCATTTTTTTCGCGTCGAAGACCAGTTGAATTTCGTCGCACCCGAGGGAACGATCGTCCCCTTTGCGGCTTCACGCCTCCCTGCTCCACTGCATCTGACGAATGCATTGCTGCGATTGCCGTATCTGACGATGAATGATAAGTGGCAACTTGCGCGGGGAATTCGTCGACTGGTTAAACTCTCCGAACGCGACGCGTCCGATCTGTCGTTCGCCGACTGGCTGAAGCAGAATCGACAATCGGCACACATCGTCGACCGCTTCTGGAACGTCGTACTCGTCAGCGCATTGAGCGAATCCTCCGAACGCATCAGCACGAAATACGCACGACAGGTGATCGTCGAAGCCTTTTTGCGAAATCGTCACGGATGGGAAGTTCATCTCCCCGTTCGTCCGCTGACGGAAATTTACGCCGCCATCGTGACAGAACTCGAATCGCGGGGGGTGACGGTCTGCGTGCAAGCGGGTGTCGAACGTCTCGAAACCGTGGGGGATCGCCTCAGCGAAGTGGTGTTGCGCGACGGCTCGCGATCGACATGCGCCGACGGCGTGCTCGCCGTGTCGTTCGATCGCGTCGCGGACTTGCTGCCGGCTCAGCTGCGCGATCATCCGGAGTTGCAGTGCGTACAGAATCTGGAGCCGTCGCCGATTTCAAGCGTACATCTCTGGTTCGATCGTCCGATCTGCGATCTCCCGCACGCCGTCATCGTCGATCGTTTCAGTCAGTGGCTGTTCAACCGCACGGCGATTCATGCGTCGGGTGATGCACCGCTGGCCGCCGTGCAGACAGACGAGTTCGCGACGAGTCACTACTATCAGGTGGTGATCAGCGCGAGCCGGAATGTGCTCGAAATCGATTCGGATGAAGCGATTGCACGCGTACTCGCCGATCTCCAGGCGATCTGGCCGGCAGCGAAATCGGCGCGGCTGTTGCGGTCGCGATTGATGACCGATCATCGCGCGGTCTTTTCGCCGCTGCCGGGAATCGATCGGCATCGTCCGCGACAACAGTCGCCGATCGCGAATTTGCAGCTCGCCGGCGACTGGACGCAGACCGGCTGGCCGGCAACGATGGAGAGTGCCGTCCGCAGCGGTTTTCTGGCGGCGGAAAACATTCTGCGGCGACGAGGCATCGACGCCGAAAGCCACGTTCAGGCCGACCTGCCTACCGCGCGACTGGGAAAATGGTTTCTGGGTCTGTAAACTTCAAGCACAAGACTCACGACCGAGAGATTTCATAATTCACATCGAGAAACGTAACGATGAACGCCTTTGCGAGTTCTCGGACGCTTCGTCGAAGAACGTCGTATGACACCGTCAATTCCCTTCACCGTATTTCGCAAATTTCTGGCAATCGCAGGGCTCTTGCTGGCTCTGACCATGATCGGAACGGTCGGGTTGCGCATCATCGAACGGGCACCGTGGTTCGACTGCCTGTATTTCTCGATCGTCACGCTGACAACGGTCGGGTATGGAGAAACCATTCCTCTCAGTACCGCCGGCAGAACTTTTGTCATGGTTTTTCTGATCCTCGGACTGGGGGCGTTTACATTTAGTGCATTTACCATGGGACAGTTATTGGTCAGTCACGGGTTCGTGAATCTGTGGGAAAGACGGCGCATGAACAAAGACATCGACAAATTATCGGGACACTACATCGTCTGCGGCCTGGGACGAATGGGAACAACCATCTGCGAATACCTCGCCTCCCATCAGATGAACTTCGTCATCATCGATAAAAATGGAGAGTTGTTCGAGGATATGGATCCGTCGCGAAATTGGATGTATATCGAAGGTGATGCAACCGACGATCACGTTCTGATCAGCGCGGGAATCGAACGGGCACAGGCGCTGGCAACCGTTCTTCCGACCGATGCCGACAACGTGTATGTCGTACTCTCGGCGAGACTCCTCAACGCGAAGTTGTCGATCATCGCGCGCGCCAGCGACGAAAAGGCGATCGACAAGATCACGCGTGCCGGGGCCACGCGCGTGATCAGCCCGTTCAGCAGCGGCGCGGTGAAGATGGCCCGTTTTATGTTGCATCCCACCATCGAAGACTTTCTCGAAATCGCCGATGAATACGGCAATCAGCTTCAACTCGCCGACGTGCAAATCCAGGCCGAAAGCCCACTGGTCGGCAAAAAACTGATGGAAACCGACTTAGCGCAGAAGGGAGTGATGATTATCGGCATTCGCCGGAGCGACGGCCAACGGTTGATCCCTCCTCCCGGTTCGGCCAGGATCGAAGTGGGAGACAGCTTATACGCCTTCGGAAGCACCACCGCCGTCAACGAGATGATCAACGTGTCTGACACACGTTAATTCGACCGTGCCGTCGCGGATTGTGTTCGGACCGTTGTGTTAAAACTCCCATTCGGATGTCGAGACCGCTCGACTGACGCCACGATTTTTTGCATGCAACTAATGGATACAAAACAGGTTAAGCGACACGTCTCATCGGCTGGATTTTCTTGAAAACCGATGTTGACGCATTTTGATAAATGGGATAACGTTCCCGCCGCACAATCACATTTCGCATCGGCAACCGCCCGGTTCGCACAATTCTTCCGAATTCCCCTTCCCGTCAATTCATCGATTGATTATAAGACCGCACACCTCAGTTCGAGATCCACTCACGAACCCCGGTTCCCTTCTTCGATCACACGTTTCGTTCTGCATTCTCAATCAATCGCGATTCGTCATTTCATACCATCGTGACGACCATCAACGTCCTGTTTATTTACACGCGGCCTGACGCCGGGTGACGTTTTCCCATTTCCGTCTGCTATCGCCCCCGGAAGTAGCTGGAGTCCTTAGCCCCCCTGGGACCCGCTGCTTCCGGGTTTTTTTACGCGCGGACGAAGACCGTCTTTCGTAAAATCCTCGAAAGCATGACGACCGTGGCTCTTCTTCAGGAGAACAGCTCTGCGATCGGCTCGCCTGTTTCGATTAACCGCACCGGGCGGTTCTGGCGGTCGGGGAGGTGTGTGTTGTGATCGATCCCCAGCACGCGGTACACGCTCGCGAGCAGATCGCCCGGACCGAGCGCGCGGTCGGCGGGAGCCCCGCCGCGGGCGTCCGTCGCACCGACGACTTGTCCCCCTTTGATGCCGCCGCCGCACATCACAGCGGACATGACGCCGGGCCAGTGACCTCGTCCGGCATGAGAATCGACGCGCGGATTGCGACCGAATTCGCCCCACGCCCCGACCATCACCCGATCGGTCATTCCGCGGTCGGCGAGATCTTCAATGAGGGCGGTGAAACTCTGGTCGAACTTCGGCAACCGCTTTCGCAGATTTTTTTCGATCGTATAGTGGTCGTCCCACCAGTCGACGTCGGCTTCGTACAGGTTGATCGTCACGAACGTGACGCCTGCTTCCACCAGCCGGCGGGCCAACAGCGCGGCGTGTCCCCAGGCATGTTTGCCGTATCGTTCTTTGAGTTCATCTGGTTCGCGAGAGACATCGAACGCCTGACGGGCTTTCGTACCGAGCACCAGTTCGAATGCCTGCTGCTGATATTGGTTTTGCGCGTCAAGAAACCTGTTTTCGTCGGCCTGCCGGGCCAGTCCATCGAGCAACGGCATAAGGGCACGGCGGCTGGATAACCGTTCGAGCGTTAATTCAGCCGGCAGCGTGAAATCGGGCAATCGATAATTGCCGAGTTTGGGGTCGCCCCCGGCATTCACCGGGTCGTATTTCGCTCCCAGATAAGCAGACCGCTGATAGAACCCGCGTGGCGAACTGTACGCTTCGGGAATGCAGACGTACGGCGGCATCTCGGGATCGTTCGCCCCGCGTAGCGAAGCGGTGACGGATCCCTCCGCCGGATAGTTCTGTCCCCGCTCGCGCGATTGCAACTGCGGATACCCGGTCTGTACCCAATGCGCCCCGTCGTCGTGGACCGAATGCGTGTGATGGATCGAACGAATGACCGCCAGCTTGTCGGCGATCGACATATGAAGTGGCAGATAATCGGTTACCGATAGTCCCGGTACTCTGGTCGCGATCGTCGAGAACGGTCCGCGAATTTCTTCGGGTTGATCGGGTTTGGGATCGTACGTATCGATCTGCGACGGTCCTCCGGCCATCCAGAACAGAATGACCGCCGTCTTCTTGTCGGCCCCGCCGGGAAGCAGACCGTCTCCGGTCTCGCGGGCTTCGAGCAACCGGGGCAAGGTCAATCCGCCGAGGCCGAGCGAACCGATCTTCAAAAACCCGCGCCGCGAGACGCCGTCGCACAATTTGAATTCACGGCCACGCAGTTCGAACATCGTTGGGACTCCAGGAACCTGTCTGCGGAGACTTCTTCTCTTCAGATTTATCGTACCGCAATCGATATATTCTTGTCTACTTTGTTTATGGGGCAAGCATTTTATCGATAATCAATTTACCCCAGAATGTCGTGGACGACATTCCCTTTGACGTCGGTCAGGCGAAAATCGCGGCCCTGGTACGGAAATGTCAATCGCTTATGATCGATTCCCAACAGATGCAGCATCGTGGCGTGCAGGTCGTGGACATGAACGATGTTGACCGCCGAGTTGTAGCCGAGTTCGTCGGTCTCGCCGTACGTCATGCCGCCGCGCACGCCACCCCCTGCGAGCCACATCGAGAACGAGCGAATGTGATGATCCCGGCCGACCGCTCCCTTGTTCGATTGGGCCATCGGCGTACGGCCGAATTCCCCCCCCCAGATGATCAGCGTCTCGTCCAACATGCCGCGCTGCTTGAGATCGTTAACGAGCGCAGCAGTCGGCTGATCGACCAGCTTCGAGCAGATCGTCATAAAATCGGTGAGGTTGTTGTGATGATCCCATCCCCGATGATAAAGCTGAATGAATCGCACGCCGCGCTCCGCCAGTCGGCGGGCGAGCAGACAATTGCCGGCAAACGTGCCGTCGTTTCCTTCGGTGCCGTACATGTCGAGAATGTGTCGCGGCTCGTCCGAGACGTCCATCAACTCGGGGACGCTCATCTGCATCTTGAATGCCATTTCGTACTGACTGATCCGTGTATCGATCACCGGGTCGGCAAGCGATTCGTTACGAAAGCGATTGAGTTCCTGCACCGTTGAAATCACGTCGCGCTGCGAATCGCGGCTGACGCCCGGCGGATTCCGCACATATAACACGGGATCACCCGACGAGTTGAACTTCACCCCTTGATACTTGCTCGGCAGAAATCCGCTGTGCCAGTGTCGCGTCGAAATCGGCTGCGGATTGCGTCCTCCTTTCGACGTCAGCACCACGAACCCCGGCAGGTCTTCCCCTTCGCTGCCGATGCCGTAGGTGATCCACGATCCCATGCTCGGCCGGCCGGAGATCGACGTGCCGGTGTTCATCACCGTATGAGCCGGGTCGTGATTGATCTGATCGGTTTGCATCGAGCGAATGATACAGATGTCGTCGGCGATCGTCCCCAAATGCGGAAAGTATTCGGAAATCTCCTGTCCCGATTCGCCGAACTTATGAAACTTGCAGAGCGCACCGAGACACGAGAGCGACTGCCCTTGTAACTGGGCAATCGGTTGCCCGGCAGTGAACGTCTCGGGAAACGGCTCGCCGTTCAATCGCGCGAGTTCGGGCTTGTAATCGAACGTCTCGAACTGCGACGGTCCTCCGGACATGTAGAGAAAGATCACCCGCTTGATGCGCGGTGGTAGATGAAACGATTCGAGAACACCGAGCGTGCGGTCGGGGTTCGGCGGCGTTTTCTTCGCGGCGAAGAGCGACGGCTTAAAGAGAGAAGTAAGGGCAAGAGAACCAAGTCCGGCGGACGTGCGACCCAGAAATGTACGCCGGGATTGGAAGCTTATGGAATTCTCCGTGAGAAATCGTTCGTGGTTTGAGAGAGTCATTTGTCACAACCTTATTTCCGATTCGTTATGCGTCGACTTTGCAACGGATCAGCGGCTTAATTTGAGCCCGCAATTCGAGGAATTCGTCTAAAGAATAAATCAGTCTCTTCAAGTTAAGTTCCTGGGCTACATATTCAGCCACGACTCTGTGATTGTCGCTGGGAAACCATGCATCAGAATCTTCCCAATCGGTGCGAGCGTAATGTTTCAGTCCCTCTTTAGAATTGATATAGGCCATCGAAAAATACCCGCAGTGAAGACCAAGCCGAATGAAGTCTTCGAACGAGCGCCCGAGAACTATGTTTGCATCGACGGGATCACCATGGTTGTCGGGAACGGTAATAATGACCGGCGTTTGAGCATCGATCGTGTCTCCCGTAACAAGAAAGCTGAAATGCGCACCGTCGCCACCAGTTCTGCCAAAAGAAAGAGAGTTAATCGGCGTGCACCAATAGCTGTCGGTTTCCAGCCGAAGGTTTAAAAGCAATCCCATTTGGCCCATTCCCTCGTCCCACTGTGCGGGAAATTTGTCGGCAATCTCGGCATGCAGATCATAAATTCGTTCGAGGAGTGGGAGATTGACAGAAATCCGTACTCCATTCAGTTGAGCATCATCGAGAGATCCTCGTAGTACCACAGCGTTTAGTTTTCTCTGGGGCATTTCGTGACTTTCATCGTCTTGAGATGAACATCCATAGCTCGCCAATGGAAGAGTCAGACCAACCGATTCGATAAATTGACGACGATTCAGCATTTCGTGTTCCGACATTACCGAATGTGACCGGCGGATGTACGACCGAGAAATGCCCGGCGGTTTTGTAACTGTGCGAGTTCGTTGGCGAAAAATTGATGATTCATACGAATGACCATAATGGCTTACTTCATGATTTGCGGCAAATACCAGCCGCG
>JAQCEJ010000215.1 GCA_027618475.1 Planctomycetota bacterium
GACCTTCACGGAACTAGCGCCACCAGATTCGACCGCCCCGCGCCGCCATTTTGAACCGCCGTCAACATGCATAGAGGAAGTGTAAGTAAACCGGTGATAAATACATACAAATGGTGTGAAATGATCATAAATAATCATTTCAAGAATACTTGGGTTTCCAGAATTTGTCCACACGCGGTTGCAGCACGAACAGAATTTCTGATTCCTGACGGAGGTGGCTCTGCTGCACTCCGAAAAGGCGAGATTCCTCACGTCAGAGAGGTCGAAAATACTCGTCTGTTCTTCAGATTCATAGTCGTTAAACGTGGGTGTTGTTTTCTAATTAGACACGGGGCTGCGCGTTGTTACAATGGCGAACATTGAGAGCCTGCATCGGTTCAGGGCACATATTCACTGGGAAATGTCAAACAAATTCACCTCCGTTTGGAGTCTGCATCATGTTTCGTAATTTGTATCTGTTGGGGTTGTTTGTCGGCCTCTCCACTTCAGCAATACCTGGGAACGCTCAAGAGCCTTTGCAACGGATCGCGTTTGGGTCATGTGCGAAGCAGGATCAGCCGCAGCCGATTTGGGAGAGCGTGGTCGCGACAAAACCACAGCTCTTCTTATTCATCGGCGACAATATTTACGGCGACTCGGAGGATATGGCTGTGCTCAAGCAAAAGTGGGATTTGCTGGGGGCTCAGCCGGGGTATCAGACGTTGAAGCAGATCTGCCCGGTCCTCGCGACCTGGGACGATCACGATTACGGAGCCAATGACGCCGGGGCCGAATACCCGAAGAAGCGAGAGTCTCAGCAGTTGTTTCAAGACTTCTTTGGCGTCCCCAAAGACTGCCCTCGTCGTCAGCGAGAAGGGGTCTATCATACCGAGATCTTCGGTCCCCCCGGCAAACGAGTGCAAATCCTTCTTCTAGACGCCCGTTACTTTCGCAGTCCATTAAAGACCGGCTTCAAACCGGGCGAACCCGGTGAAGGCTTCCGAGGCAAATACGCTCCGAACACCGATCCGTCAGCGACCGTGCTTGGTGACGCACAATGGGAGTGGCTCGAACAACAATTGAAGACTCCCGCCGAAGTGCGCGTCCTTTGCTCCAGCTACCAACTGCTCCCCGACGAACACGGATCGGAAATGTGGAGTAATTTTCCACTCGAACGACAGCGGCTGTTGAATCTGATCCGCGACACGAAAGCAAAGGCGTGTTTGTCATCAGCGGCGATCGACACCTGGCCGAGATGATGCGGCTGGCCCCCGATGCCGCCGGAATCGGATATCCGCTTTATGAAGTCACGTCGAGCAGTCTCAATGTTCCCAGTGGTAATTTTACGAAAGCCGGAGTTCGCTTCGCCAACGAAATCAATTCATACCGAGTCGGATTGACGTACTTTGACACCAATTTTGGCTTCATCGACATCGACTGGTCACAACCGTCACCCCTCATCCGCCTGCAGGTTCGCGATGAAGCAGGAGCAGTCGTGTTGCAGCAGCGTGTGCAGCTCAGTGACCTCCAGTAACATCGAAGCGAACGCCATCTGAAAAATGTCCGTTTAGCAGGGCCAATACGTAAATCAGCAGGATCCTTCAGATCGATAGGGAGGCCTTCTACGCCTCGCCTCGGTCAAAGACTTCGGCTGAGAAGTCCTCTTATCGCTGCGCGACCGGGACACAAAGCTGTCCCGGTCATCCGAATGATCTCCACCATTTCACGGAGCCCCACAGGTCGACGTCACGAGGAAACCTCCCTTGACAGCGATACCCACGGTCGTAAAATCGTAAATGATGTATCGTACCACGTATTTCTCTCCCTTGCTGATTCTCACTTTGCTGGCATGCCCCTTCAAATGCATGGGCATGTTCGAGGGAGAGTCTACCGAGGCGGCGGTTAAAGCAACGTGTGCTTGTTGCTCGCAGTGTTCATCAGAGCAAGACTCTGTTCCTCAAGAGCCGTCGCAGAATTCCGAGGACGATTGCTCGTGTGGCAACTGCTTGTGCAACGGTGCCGTGTATGTTCCCGGCGACGACTCGGCGCAGTTCGCGGTTTTAGCGTACTCGACGCTTGATACTCCCAAGCCCCCCCTTGTACCGGTTGCCAGTGAGCGATACGGTGTTTTAGACGACAGCTCCCCCGTGATACATGATTCGGGGTGGATGCTGCGCATTGCGCACCAGTCATTTCTTCTCTAGAGGGCATCCTCGAAGCCGAAACTATGGATTTGACTTCGGCGTGAGTTGATGTGCCCCGTTTTCGCACGATCATGGTCTCATCTTTGCTCCCTGTTTTCGCGTTGAATCGCGGACAGGTTTCCGTGACGTGTTGACCTGAATCGGGAATCCTCCCTGTCGTGTATTTCCCTGACTGTGATATACGGTGAGTAACGAACGATGCGACTAAAGTTATTGCCCTGGGAATACGGAATTCGCAATCTGATGCGGCGACCGACGCGCACGGCGCTGACGTTGAGCGCCCTGACGGTCGTGATCTTGCTCGTGTTTGTCGTCGTGGGATTCATCCGCGGGCTGGAAATATCGCTGGCGGTCAGCGGCGATCCTTCGGTGGTCTTGGTTTATTCGGTGAGCGCCGAAGATAACGTCGAAAACTCGTCGATTGCGGCCAGCACGCCATCGCTCCTGAAAGCCAGCCTTGACGGTGTGCAGCGTCGGTTCGGCGTCGACTACATTTCTCCGGAATTGTATATGGGCACGCGCATTCAAACCGGCGAAGACAAGATTCCGGGGTTGGGACTCATTCGTGGCGTGACGCCGGCGGCTCCACTTGTTCGCCGAGGCGTGCGGCTCGTCGAAGGTTCGTGGCCCGGGCCGAATGAAGTCATGGTCGGCAAACTCGTCGCCGCGAAATTGGGATGCGATCACGCCGACGTCGCCGTAGGGCAATCGGTCTGGATCGAGAAACAGCCGTGGACAATCAGCGGTCGATTCACCGCCGAGGGGTCGGCTCTCGAATCGGAAATCTGGTGCCGGCTGCCCGATTTTCAGCAGGCACTGAAGCGGCAGGATCTCAGCCTCGTTGCCATGATGCTGACGTCCGAGGCAAGTTCGACCGATGTCGATATTTTCTGCAAATCTCGCACCGATCTGGAAATTCAAGCCATCGGCGAGACGGCGTATTACGAGACATTGCAGCAGCACTACAAGCCGATGCGCATCCTGGCCTGGGTCATCGTGCTAT
>JAQCEJ010000099.1 GCA_027618475.1 Planctomycetota bacterium
GGAAGTTTGACGACGTTGGCATACCCGACTTGCAACGACAGTACCTTCCCGTTGAGTGAGGCCTGATATCCCACCCCCTGGATTTCCAGTCGTTTTTCGTAGGGAGTGACGATTCCCGCCACCATGTTCTGAATAAGGGCTCGTGTCAGCCCGTGCAAGGCGCGGTTTTCCCGATCGTCGTTCGGGCGCGTAACCACCACCTGCTTGGCATCTGAGTCGATCTTTACCGTGATATTAGGATGCACATCCAGATTCAATTCGCCGTTCTTCCCTTTCGCGGTGACCTTCTGGCCATCGAGGGTAACGGTAATCCCGTCGGGGATAGGAACCGGATGCTTGCCGATACGTGACATAACAACACCTGACTGTGAAAAAGCCGTCCGACCGGGCCGGCAGAAAACTGTGGGAACGTGTTCCCCATCTAAACTCGGCTTACCACACTTCGCACAACACTTCGCCGCCGACGTTCTGTTTTTTCGCTTCGCGATCGCTCAGAACTCCCCGGCTGGTCGAAAGAACCTTGATACCCATTCCCTGCAACACGGGTTTGAACTGGTCGACGCTCTGATAGATCCGACGCCCCGGTTTGCTGACGCGCGAAATATGCTGAACGACACGTTCGCCGTTCGGGCCGTATTTCAAATTGACTCGCAATATTTTATAGGGTTCATGTTCCAGAACCTCGAAATCCCAGATGAACCCTTCCCGCTGCAGGGCATCGGCGATCGACACCTTCAATTTTGATGAAGGAAGATCAACAAACGGGCGTTCGATTAACAGGGCATTGCGGATCTGTGTCAACAGGTCGGCAATCGGATCGGTCATCATAACTGAAATTATCCTCGTCGCCTCGGCCGCGATCCCCCTCTTTCCGCCGTTCACATCACCGTGAATACATCAGCAGATTGTCGAGCAGATCGTCAGGCTTAGGGCGTATTACCAACTCGCTTTTCTGGCACCCGGAACCAAACCGTCCAAACACATGTCGCGAAAACAAATTCGACATAAGGTAAACTTGCGATAGACGGCGCGAGGACGTCCACACAAGGCACAACGTCGTTCGCGACGGCTGCTGAATTTCGGTGTTCGATTCGCTTTTTCGATTTTTGCTTTACTAGCCATTTTTTTTTGACGTCTCCACCAGGGGAGCAAGGTGAAACAAATCTTATCGGTCACATCAATCGCACTCGCGATCGATACGGTTACGTCTTGCGGAACGGAAAGCCGAATCCTTTCAGGAGAGCCCGGCCTTCCTCATCGGTTTTTGCACTCGTCACGATGGTAATATTCATTCCCTGCACGTTCTGAACTTTATCGGGAATAATCTCCGGAAAGACGAGCTGCTCGTTCAATCCTAAACTGTAATTTCCGTGGCCGTCAAATGCGTTGGGATTCAACCCGCGGAAGTCGCGCACACGGGGTAAGGCCAACGTGATCAACCGATCGAAGAATTCGTACATCCGCTTGCTACGTAACGTCACCCGACATCCGATCTCCATGTTTTCACGGAGGCGGAACGCCGAGACAGCTTTTCGAGAACGGGTAATCTGCGGCTTCTGTCCCGAGAGTTTCGTGAGATGCTCGTTCGCCTCTTCGAGACGTTTGTGGTCTTGGGTTGCCGCACCCACCCCCATATTTACGACGATCTTCTGCAGCTTGGGGAGAGAATGGACGTTCTCCCGACCCAACTCCTTTTGCAAGGCGGGGACAATCTTCGTTCGATATTCTGCAATCAACCGAGCCATAATCGTATTCTTCCAGCACTACTTTTGAGCAATTGTAATCGTCTACTTCTGATAGGTCGTCTTGGCCGGACTGACTTTGTTCACGGCGGCGTCACACGCTTTACAGAAACGCTCTTTGCTGCCATCGGCGGCATAGCGATACCCGACGCGAACACCTTTGCCACATGCGTTGCAGTGAAGTCTGACGTTGGAAATGGCAATCGACATTTCCAACTGCAAACGTCCCCCCTGCGGGCTTTTCGGATGGCCCCGCTTGACGTGTTTATAAACCCGGTTCACGCCCTCTACAACGACGCGCTGACCGTCATCGAGCACCTGCAACACCTTGCGTGGTGTTGTGCCGGCGTCGTCGCCCGTCGTGACAATGACCGTATCGCCTCTCTGAATTTTCATCACTTACACCACTTCGCTGGCCAGACTGACAATCTTCATGTAACGGCGGTCGCGTAATTCACGGGCGACCGCACCAAATATGCGTGTTCCCCGGGGATTTCCGTCGTTGTCGACGATGACCAGGGCATTGCTGTCGAATCGAACGTAACTGCCGTCGTCGCGTCGTGTCGCTTTCTTGCAGCGAACGATCACTCCTTTGACGACTTCTCCTTTTTTCAGCGAACTGCCGGGAATCGCCTTGATGATACTGACGACAATAACATCACCAATCGTCGCCGTCCGCTTGCCGGTTCCGCGCAAGACCTTGATACAGCGGGCCGTTTTGGCACCCGTGTTATCCGCCACATCCAGACACGTCTGCATCATGATCATGATCGAAACACCTTTTCAACCATCAATCCCCCGTTGGTGGGGGGTAATTTTTATATCTCAAGTAATCTCTAAAACCGTATTCACAATGTCGCTGATCCGGCTTGTACGAATACCGGGTCGACCGGATATTCGCCAGCTCCATGCGACGATCAGGCGTCAACTTTTTCTGGAATCGCATTGACTTTGACGACTTTAACCAGCGTCCAGTGCTTCAATCGCGACAGCGGACGACTTTCCTCGATCTCGACGAGATCACCCTCTTTCGACTCGTTGTTCTCGTCGTGAACGTGACAAACCGTTCGGCCTCGCACAGTCTTACCATATTTAGGATGGCGAAACGACCGTTCGATTTCGACCCGACGGGACTTGTTCATCTTGTCAGAAGTGACGACGCCGACTAACCGTTTCCGCATTGCTGACTACCTCGGACAATGACAAAATCAGACATTGTTACGTTTTTGAAAATAAAATAGTTATCGAATATCTCCGGAACGCGTTTCGCTCCGATCACTCATGTAGCTGGCTGAGACTCTGTACTCCGCTGGTGCAAAATGGTCTTGATGCGTGCGATCTCCCGGCGAAAATTGCGGAGGTTGCTCGGTGCGTCCAATTTTTCGGTCGCGGCCTGCAATCGCAATTTGAAGAGCTGTTGTTGCTGCTCTTTCAGATTGAATTCCAGTTGATCGCTACTTTGCTCTCGAAGTTCTTTTGCTATAGTCATGGCCATCTACTCTGTTGATTTCACTGCGAATTCTATGAATCGGTCAACAATAATCGGTTTCCGCGAATCTGGCATCAAATCTTCGTCACCCTCACCAAAAGGCAGAAACGCAAAACAATTACAGATGCGTCTTTCGACCCACCAGACGGGTTGCCACCCCTAATTTATATGCAACGCGGGCAAAACATTCTCGCGCCGCATCCTGGCCGACGCCTGAAATTTCAAACATGACCGTTCCCGGCTTAACCACGGCCACCCAGTGATCCGGTTCCCCTTTTCCTTTACCCATTCGAGTTTCGAGTGGTCGGGACGTACGGGATTTATGGGGAAAGATGCGAATATACAACTTTCCTTCACCTCGAATGTATTGAGTCGCAGCGATTCGGCAGGCTTCGATAGTCGTTGCACGGATATACCCGGGTTCGAGCGATTGTAATCCCCAGTCGCCGAACGCTACGGTATTGCCGCGATTCGCACTACCTTTTATGCGTCCTCTTTGACTTTTGCGGTGCTTCACCCGTTTTGGCATGAGCGCCATCAGTCTTCTCCTCGTCTGAGTATTCACCGAGGTCGATCCAGACTTTCACTCCGATCGACCCTTGTGCGGTTTGCGCACAGGCAAAACCGTAATCAATATGTTTACGTAACGTCGACAATGGGATCGACCCCCGGCTGGCCTTCTCCTGGCGGGACATTTCCGCCCCTCCCAGCCGTCCGGAGAGTTCGATCTTGATTCCGAGTGCCCCGGAATCGATAACCTGATCTAATGTTCGTTTGATTGTGCGGCGAAAACTTCCCCGCTTCACCAACTGCTGAGCAACATCTTCGGCCACCAGCACCGCACTCTGTTGCGGATTGTTCACTTCTACAATTTTCAATTCCATCCGGCGTCCGGTCAGCTCTTCGAGTTCACCTTTAAGGCGATCGACTTCCTGACCTTTCCGACCGATGATAATTCCGGGACGAGCCGTAAATAGATGGACAACCACCTGATCGCGGGTTCGTTCAATTTCGATCTTGGGAATTCCTGAAAACTGGTACTTGGTCTTGATGAACTTTCGGATTTTGAAATCCTCGACCAGCAATTCTCCGAATTCCCTCTTCGAGGCGTACCAACGGCTCCGCCAATCTTCCATGACGCCTACGCGAAAACCGGTCGGTCGAACCTTTTGTCCCATAACTTGCTCACTCTTATCGAAACTAATTTCGTTTCTTTATTCTGAATACCCGACCGTCGACGACGTCGAGACATCACTACGATTTATGTCAACTCCGGAGCCTCGATCCCCACATGAATATGAGCGAATCGACGCCGAATCAAATATGCCATGCCCCGCGACATCGGGCGAATCCGCTTAAACATCGGACCGAGATCGACGCGTGCATCTTTAATGATCAAATTGTCGACGTTCCGTGCTCCGCGGTCTTCGGCATTGGCGGCGGCACTTTTCAGCACCTTTTCCAACATCCGCGCTCCGCGATTCGGCTCGTAACGCAAGAGACTCAACCCCTCATTCACCGAACGACCTCGAATCAAATCGGCAAACGGTCGAACCTTTGTCGGTGAAATGCGGGCAAAACTATGTTTAGCCCTGACTAACGCCATGACAGACTCCAACATTCATTCCAGACAACATTGCGTGTTGCGAAAACCAGTTATTTTTTACCCTTCGAGCCATGGCCGCGAAAGGTTCGTGTCAGTGAGAATTCACCCAGTTTGTGCCCAACCATTTCCTCGGTCACATACACATTCAAAAACGCCCGACCGTTGTGAACCAGAAACGTATGCCCGACGAACTCCGGCGTGATCGTACTGCGTCGTGCCCACGTTTTGATCGGTTCCTTACGATCGATCATATTGAGTCCTTCCACCTTTTTCAGGAGTTTGGTATCGACGAAAGGACCTTTTTTTAGTGAACGACCCATAAAATTCCTTCACACCTCTTGCTTCAGCTCACTCAGACAATCTGTTTACGTTATCAAACAATCAACTGACCATAACGGCGAGATTTACGACGACGAATAATGGCCCGCGACGAAGGCTTACGTCGCTTGCGGGTACGCCCCCCCTTTGCGAGCTTTCCATTCGGACTACAGGGATGCCGCCCACCGGCTGTTCGTCCTTCGCCTCCACCCATCGGATGTGCGACCGGATTCATGGCTGTTCCACGAACGTGAGGCCGACGCCCTTTCCGTCGATTTCGTCCTGCTTTTCCAATTTCTACTTTGATATGATCCGAATTACTGACGGAACCCATTGTGGCCCGACAGCTACTCGGAATACGCCGCACTTCACCCGATGGAAGTGTAATCTGCGCCCAGCTTCCTTCGCGAGCGTTAATGACAGCGGAGAGCCCAGCACTGCGGCAGAGCTGGCCGCCTCGGCCAGGCTGCAATTCAACATTGTGAATCGTGCTGCCCAAGGGGATTTCAGACAACGCCATGCAATTGCCGTTTTTAGGTTCGCTCCCCGGACCACTGTAGACCACGTCGCCGGCTGCCAGTTTATCCGGAGCGATAATGTATCGCTTTTCACCATCTTCATACTGCAACAGCGCAATTCGCGCCGATCGATTGGGATCGTATTCGATCGAAATCACATTACCAGCAACACCATCTTTATTCCGTTTGAAATCGATGATACGGTACATCTTGCGATGTCCGCCGCCGCGATGTCGCGAGGTAATCTTGCCCTGAAAGTTTCGACCGCCGGTTCGCTTCAGCCGAACGAGCAGGGACTTTTCCGGCTTATTTTTACGCGTCGTCAGATCGGCACCGTCATTGACGGAACCGGCACGGCGACCTGCGCTTGTTGGACGGTAATCTCGAATTCCCATTTTCCACCACCTTACCCGACAGCCTCAACACCACTGCCGAATTCGTACTGTCGTTCTTCGCTCTTGACTTAACTGCTTACCCGTCGATCGCGTCATGGCATCCTAGAAGAACGAAATACGATCGTCTTCATGAAGTTCGACGATCGCTTTCTTCCAATTCTTCGTGGACGACACCAGGCCCTTGTGACGCCTGGGCTTACCGACACGGTTCTGTGTACGAACATGGACGACACGCACATTCCACAACTCTTCAACCGCCTGCTTGATATCCGTTTTTGTAGCGACAGCATTCACTTCGAATGTATAAGCATTATGACGCTCGGAAAGATGCGTCCCTTTTTCTGTCACCAACGGCCGGAGTACAACCTGATAAGGTTCCAGCTCAACTCCGGAGATCATCTGAATGGCCATCGCCAGTTTCCTCTTACCTGCCATCGCACTCTTTACGGGTGCTCGAAATTCAATTTACCGTTGTATAGATTCCATCTTCACTTGTCGACTACCAAAGCAAATCAGACAACCGCCTCTTTCGGAGGACGGCGCAACTGATCGAGAGCCGACTTGGTAATCAACAATTGTTTCTGCTTGAGCAACAAATAGGCATTCAGATCGCAAGCCGGCGTTACGCGAAGCGAGGCAATGTTTCGCGCCGAGAGCCAAACCTTCGGATCGTGCTGCTCGATCGTCAACAGACAGGATGTCTCTGCAATCTGCAGGGCACTCAACAGCTGAGAAATCGTTTTTGTCTTGGGTGCATCGACTGCCAACTGATCAATGATCGTGACTTCGTTATCCTGAAATTTACTCAACAGAGCCATTCGCGTTGCCAATTGAACGGCCTTACGGGGTAAGCGATAACCAAAACTACGAGGACGCTTGGCAAACGCATGGCCACCTCCCCGGCGAATCGGAGTCCGCTTGTTACCCATACGGGCATTACCGGTCCCCTTCTGGCGGAAGATCTTCTTTTTACTCCCCTTCACCTCGGCACGGGTCTTTGACTTAGATGTCCCCTGGCGAAGATTCGCTTCGTACATTACCGCGACATCGTGCAACAACTGCTTATTGATACCAGATGCCAACTCGGCAGGGTCGAACTCGTACGAGCCAACTTCCTGTCCCGCTGCATTGCGAATCGGTAATGTCATCATGCCGCACCTGACCTGTTCCAACATCTAACTAAACTGAAAAACCCGTTATTGAAGGCTATTATTATTCGCTTCGCCAAACTGCTATTTGTATTTGTTACTCGGACGCACGACAAGATATCCGCCGGTCGGCCCAGGAGCCGCCCCCTGAATGAGGAGCAAATTATTTTCGAGATCGACCCGCGCGACCTTCAAGTGGCGGACCGTCACTCGAGAGTGCCCGTAATGCCCGGGCATCTTCTTACCCCGCATCACCTTACCGGGATACGTATTCTGACCCGTCGAACCAAGCTGACGATGCACCTTCTTCGCGCCGTGGGCGGCGGGCTGGCCCGAGAAGTTATGCCGCTTCATTACACCCGCAAAACCGCGACCCTTTGTAGTTCCAATCACGTCGACAAACTTGATTTCCGCAAAGCGATCGACCTTCAGCTCTTGCCCTACCTGCAAATCGACCTGCTCGCCATCGGTGCGGAATTCGCGAACGAACTTCTTCGGCTCGCAACCCGCCTTCTCCAGCACTGCAACGCCGGCCGCCGAAAGCGACTTCTGACGCTTACTAGCCAACGGCGCGACGTGGCCACGCTCACTGCGCGAAGCCAACCGGCGCGGCTTATCGGCAAAACCAATCTGTACCGCTTCATACCCGTCGCGATCGACAGTTCGCATCTGCAACACCGTGCACGGACCCAACTCAATAACAGTGACAGGAACGATCTTCCCCACGTCGTTATAAACTTGAGTCATCCCGACTTTGCGACCTAACAACCCGACTGGCATAATTCTCACCCTAATTCACACCCGGTGGGACTCAACCCAACCTCAACAATAACCTTCACCACCGACACAACCGGACAACAACCGGGACGAACACACTTAACCTCTACCAACTTGAGCCGACACCCCCTGAGACCGAACTCCATCGGGAGCCTGAAAATCGGGGAACACCACCCGGCAGCACTTCTTAAGACCCCAGCTTCGGCTCGACTTTCAGCCTGTCGTGCTGGACATCCTTGTTGCCAGACCTGTCAGCGGCTTACCCCGCCTCAGGACATGAGAAGGGGAGACTCAACCGTTTTGGGTAGAGCATTCGTATTCGCTACCCCCCTCCTGCCGTGGCCTTGATTTTAATATCGACACCGGCAGGAAGCGACAATTTATTCAAAGCATCAATCGTCTTCCCCGTCGGCTGCATGATATCAATCACCCGCTTATGAGTGCGGATTTCAAACTGTTCGCGAGACTTCTTGTCGATATGCGGACTTCGCAACACGGTATAACGCTCGACTCGTGTCGGCAGCGGGATCGGTCCGTGAACTATCGCCCCCGTCCGCTTGGCGGTATCGACGATATCTGTTGCTGACTGATCGAGCACCGAATGGTCATATGCTTCCATACGAATTCGAATGCGTTCCTGTGTCGTTGCGGCCACTCAAACCACCCTTACCAATAGCTTTACGTCTGTTATCCCAACCTATGCCGGGACGTGGAAAACCGCCCATCGTAGTGATGTCGGTATGCTTTGTCAAGCACCGAGATAATAACTTCTTCACTTTCTGATAACACAATATTCAACCCTCGATAATGCGTCGCATTCTACCCAAATCGACTAACAATAAGCCACCCTCAACAACCTGTTTCAGACGATTTTGCCGGTCGATTATCCCATAATATCTTCCAATACACTGGAAGGAGCTTCGGCATATCTCAATGGTTCCATCGAATATGAGGCCCTTCCCTGAGACAGACTCCGCACTTGCGTCGAATAACCGAACATCTGGGCAAGTGCCGCCTCGGCCGTCAAAACGCACAAGTCTCCGCGATGTTCTGAATTGTGAATAATCGCGCGGCGGGCATTCAAATCGGCCTGGATATTTCCCAGGAACTGGTCGGGCGTGACGACCTCCAACTTCATGACGGGTTCCAGAAGCACAATTCCCGCCTCGTTCAACGCCTTGTACGCCGCGGCCTGAGCAGCCTGCTGAATGGCAACATCCGTCGTCTCGCCTTCGCGCGTTTGGACGTCGAGAATCGTAAACTGCACATGAATGAGGGGATAACCCGCCAGCCCTCCAGCGCGGGAAGCATCCTCAACCGATTGCTGGAGCAGTTGATTCAATTGACTTGGCAGCGTCCCCGGTTTCAGGCGATTAACAATGCGAACCGACTCTTCGTCGGGCAAAGGATCCAGACGCAATTTCACCTTCGCAAAGTGCGAAACCCCCGCCTGTTGACGTATGAATTCTCCTTCCGCCTCGACTGCCTTGCGGATCGTCTCGCGATAACTGACTCGCGGTTTGTGAACTTTGACCTTTAACCCGAAGTCACGCTCCATGCGGTTTCGCAATACTTCGAGATGCAGTTCTCCCATGCCGCTGATGATCGTCTGACCGGTTTCTTCACTGATTTGAGCATTGAATGTCGGATCCTGCCGCGACAACCGGGCCAGTGTTTCGGCGAGCTTCTTCCGTTCGGCACTCGAGTCGGGTTCAACGGCCATCGAAATGACCGTTTCGGGAAAGGTGATTCGTTCGAGCGAGATCGGATGGGCGGCGTCACAGAGAGTGTCTCCGGTCGCCGCGTCTTTCGGACCGATAATGCCGATGATATCCCCCGCCGAGACATCCTCTTCTTCGATTTTTTCCCGAGAGTCGGCTTGAACCCGCCACATCTGACTGATGAGTTCTTTTTTTCCCGTACGTGGCACAAGCACGCGGGCTCCCGATTTGAGTTTGCCTGAATAAACCCGCACGAAGTACAGGTCGGTATGCTGTTCTGCCTGAACTTTGAAGACCAGACCACAGAACGGTTCTTTCGGGTCGGGTTTACGTCTGATTTTTTCTTCTTGCTTTTTGGGATTGGGGTTGAGCCCCTCGACGGGAGGACGATCGAGAGGACTGGGGAGATACCTGTCGACGCCGTCGAGCAGAGGCTGCACTCCGGTATAATCGAGCGCCGAACCACAGAACGTGGGTTGAACCAGCCCATGCAGCGTGGCATGCCGTAGCACGCGGTGAATATCGTTGGACGTCAAGGTTTCCGTTTCGAGGTACTGCGACAGCAGATCGTCGTCGAACCGCGTCACCGTATCGATGAGTCTGTTCCGCCATTCTGCGGCCTGCGATTTAAGTTCGTCGGGTATGTCAACTATGTCGACTTTTTCACCCTTACTTTCTGTGTCGAAATACAAGGCTTTCATTTCGATCAGGTCAATGATGCCGGCAAAGGAATTGGGGCCGCTGCCGATGGGGATTTGCAGTGCAACGGGATCGCTTTTCAACCGATTCTTGATTTGATCGAACGTTCGCTCGAAACTCGCTCCCATCCGGTCGAGTTTGTTGATGAAACAGAGTCGGGGAACGCGATATTTGTTGGCTTGCCTCCAGACCGTTTCACTCTGGGCTTCGACCCCTTCCACAGCACTGAAAATCACAACGGCGCCGTCGAGAACCCGCAGACTGCGTTCGACCTCGGCAGTAAAATCGACGTGACCAGGCGTGTCGATGAGGTTGATGGTACGATTCTTCCACGTACAGCTGATGGCGGCCGAATAGATGGTGATGCCACGTTTCGATTCTTCGGGGTCGAAATCGGTGACGGTGTTGCCATCATCGACGTTCCCCATGCGATGCGACGATCCCGTGTAATACAAAATGCGTTCGGTCGTGGTGGTTTTGCCGGCATCGATATGCGCCACGATACCGATATTACGGAGATCAGACATCGCCGTGGCCATAGCAGAACTTACTCCCTCAGATTTGACCGCATGCGTTATGACTGACCGATGCCATGCGTGATTGCTCAATGAAAAAAAATCGACGCTGGGGAACGCCACTCGCGTTCATCAGCGCCGATGAGATAGACAAAACCGAATTACCGGCTGTAGGCGAAGTGGGCAAAGGCCTTGTTGGCATCCGCCATGCGATGCACGTTGTCGCGGGTGGTCATTGCCGTTCCTTCGCGTTTGTACGCGGCAATCAGCTCATCGGCAAGCCGCACGCTGATCGGTCGGCCCTTTTTGCCTCGAATCGCCTGAAGCAGCCAGCGGATCGCCAGCGTCTGCTGACGTCGATACGGAACCGGCGTGGGAACCTGGTAGGTCGCTCCACCAACCCGCTTCGACCGGACTTCAATCGCCGGTTTGACATTATCGACAGCTGTCTGAAAGACCTGAATCGGTTCCTGATCGGGAACTCGTTTTGCGATGATATCGAGTGCCGAGTACAACTGCCGTTGCGCTACGGTTTTCTTGCCGTCGTGCATCAGGCAATTCACGAACTTGCTGAGCAGAATCGAACCGTACTTCTGATCGGGACGGAGTTGCGTCGAACTCGCCGTAAACTTGTCTGCCATAACTCAAGAACCTTGTTGTGTTGTGAAACCTTTAATTCTCTCTCCCTACAGGAGAGAGACGGCGTCGAGGAGTTTGCACCCCTCGTAAATCCTCTTGATCAACTGTGAAACAATTTGAACTCTGGCCAGGATTTCGGTATGTCAAACAAAAACGAATTACTTCGGTCGCTTGGCACCGTAGCGGCTGCGGGCCTGTTTTCGATTGTTGACGCCGAGGGTGTCGAGCACACCGCGGATAATCTTATAACGAATACCGGGAAGGTCGCGAACACGGCCGCCACGCACAAGAACGATCGAGTGCTCCTGCAGGTTGTGCCCTTCACCGGGAATGTAAGCTGTCAGTTCTTTTCCGTTTGAAAGCCGTACACGGGCCACTTTTCGCAATGCGGAGTTCGGCTTTTTAGGAGTCACGGTCTTGACCAGCAGACAGACGCCCCTCTTTTGAGGACACCCCTCAAGCAGCGGGGTCTTGGAGCGGCTGCGTTGCTGTTTCCGCGGTTTTCGAATCAACTGATTAATCGTCGGCATGTGGGACTATCCTCGTTCCAACCACTTCATCGTAATCGTAGATCTTATCCAACTGTTCTCGCATAACTCGACGAACAGATCGACGTCAATGCTATAAAGTTCAGACGCACCGCCCACATGTTCATGCGGCGGCATGTCGAAAGATTGTCAACTTTATCTCGATCACCCATACGGCGTCAAGGAACGCCCTATGAGTTTTCTCGATTCGACGACCAAACTTCCGTAGGGTCACCGTTAATTCGGGGTAACATCGTAAAGATTACCGCCGGATGCCCCGGTTTGACCGTCCGGATTCGCCAGCGGAGTGCCAGGCAGACCTTCGCTCAGCATTTCAAGCCGATGGGCGCGGATTCGATCCCGTTCGGCATTGAGTTCGGCGAGTGCATCCGGACGAATTCGCACTTCCGAATTCTGGTGTTCGTGAAAACCGGTTCCCGCCGGGATCAAGTGCCCCAGAATCACGTTTTCTTTAAGTCCGACGAGGCCGTCGACTTTGCCGGCGAGGGCTGCTTCCGTGAGAACTTTCGTTGTTTCCTGGAAACTGGCCGCCGAAATGAAGCTGTCGCTTTGGACAGCCGCTTTCGTAATTCCGAGCAACTGCGTCGCTCCGCTGGCAGGACGCGGCTTCGTGAACTGAGCCGGCTTCTGCCCGGCTGCTTTGACCTGTTCATTTACCTCTTCGATTGTCGCCAGCGGGACGACATCCGATTCCTGGAATTCGGTATCACCTGGATTGGTAATCTTGCCGCATTTCATCAGGTCGGAATTGACCTTCTGGAATTCGTATTTGTCGATGACGATTCCCGGTAGAAATACCGTATCGCCGACGTCTTCGACTTTGATCTTTCGCAGCATCTGCGAGACGACGATTTCGATGTGTTTGTCGTCGATTTCCACTCGCTGCGAACGGTACACGTTTTGAATTTCGTGCAACAAATACTGCTGCACCGCCTCAACGCCGCTGACACGAAGAATATCGTGAGGCACGAGCGGCCCGCGGACCAGAGCATCACCGGCACGCACAATGTCGTTGGCATGCACCAGCAGCTGCTTACCGTGGGGAATCACGTGCTCGACTTCGGTGCCATCATCGCCACGAACGTTGATCAGCCGTTTCCCTCGTTTTTTCTCAGCGACGAGTTCGATCTCGCCATCGATTTCAGCGATGATCGCCGGATCTTTCGGCTTACGGGCTTCGAACAGTTCGGTCACACGGGGCAGACCGCCGGTGATATCCTGTGTTCCCGTCGATTCGCGGGGGTTCTTCGCGAGAATCGTACCAGCGGAAATTTGCTTTCCTTCTTCAACTTCGATACTGGCCCGTTCAGGGAGGTAATAGAAGTCGAGAATTTTTCCCGTTCCGTCTTCAAGGATCACTTGCGGATGAAGTTCTCCCTTATGTTCGATCACGGTCTTACGAACGAAACCGCTGGGATCGACTTCGGTACGAATCGAACGCCCTTCGACGAGGTCTTCGAATCGAACCTTTCCGCCAACTTCGGCGAGAATTGGAACGGCGTGTGGATCCCACTGACAAATCATCTGGCCCGCCGTCACTTCGTCGTTCTCGTTGACAAGCAGCACGGCACCGTTGGGAATCGTGTACTTTTCGAGTTCGCGATCTTTGGGGTCGACGATGATGATTTCCCCGTTTCGGGTCAGCACTACGTTTTTCCCTTCGGAGTTCACGACGCAACGAATGCGCGCGTAACGAACGCGACCTGCCCGGCGACTGGAAATTTCACTCTCTTCCACTTCGCGAGAGGCTGTTCCACCGATGTGGAACGTACGCATCGTCAACTGCGTGCCAGGTTCGCCGATACTCTGAGCCGCAATGATTCCACCGGCAAGTCCCTCTTCGGCCAGCGCACCGGTCGACAGATCCATTCCATAACAGCGACGACAAATTCCGAGTGTCGCTTCGCACGTCATCGGGCTGCGGACCTGGATTTTTTCCAGGCCCATTTCTTCGATCTTGCGGGCGACCTCCACCGTAACGAGTTCGTTCTCTCGAACGATCACTTCATCGGTGATCGGATTGACGATGTTGGTTCGGCTGACGCGGCCTCGAATGGCGTCTGCAAGACTGACTTCGACTTTTTCACCGCGATAAATCACACCGCGTGTGATTCCTTTCGCCGTGCCGCAATCGTCGGTAGTGATCACCATGTTTTGACAGATGTCGGCCAGTTTACGGGTGAGGTAACCGCTGTCTGCCGTCTTGAGTGCGGTATCGGCGAGACCTTTTCGAGCACCGTGCGTCGAACTGAAATATTCGAGTACGGTCAACCCTTCGCGGAAGTTCGCCTTAATCGGCGTTTCGATGATTTCACCGCTCGGCTTGGCCATCAATCCACGCATACCGGCGAGCTGACGAATTTGCTCGACACCGCCTCGGGCACCGGAAGCCGCCATCAGGAAGATCGGGTTCACGTACTTGCCGCCGTCGCGCAAGTCGTGCTCGAGTTCGTGCATCATCGATTTGGTGATCAACTCGCGTGCGTGCGTCCACGTATCGAGTACCTGGTTGTAACGCTCCTGATTGGTGATGATGCCGCGTTCGTACAGTTTTTGCTGCTTGAGCACCGCCTGTTCGGCTTCGCCGATGACTTTTTCCTTGTTGGGAGCGGTGACAAGATCGCTGGTCGCGAACGACAATCCGCTGGCTGTCGATTCGTGGAAACCGAGCTGTTTCATGCGATCGAGCAATTCGATCGTCCAGCGGCGACCGAGCTCGAGATAACAATCCGAAATGACGTTCGCGAGGTCTTTGCTCTTCATCGTCACGTTGTAATACGGCATCTTCGACGGCAATACGTCGTTAAAGAGCACACGGCCGACCGTCGTTTCGATCAAACCGCCGGGGCGATACGATTCGACGCCCTCCCCCTTAACCCGCTTATCTTTGGGCAGACGGAGCTTGATAATCGTATGACGCGTTACCTTTCCATGCCCCAGGGCGAGATGCACTTCGTTGGTTGACGCGAACGCCATTCCTTCACCAGTCTGATCGTTGCGCTTTAGCGTGACATAATAACAACCCATCACGATATCCTGCGAAGCGCTGATGATGGGGAGGCCGTTCGCCGGGCTGAAAATGTTGTTCGTCGACATCATCAGCGTCGTCGTTTCGACCTGGGCTTCGATCGATAACGGCAGGTGAACCGCCATCTGGTCGCCGTCGAAGTCGGCGTTGAACCCTTTGCAGACGAGCGGGTGAATCTTGATGGCGTTCCCTTCGACCAGGATCGGTTCGAAGGCTTGAATCCCCATACGGTGCAGTGTCGGGGCCCGGTTGAGCATCACCGGGTGGTTCTTGATAACTTCATCGAGAATATCCCACACGTTTTCGTCTTTGCGCTCAAGCATGCGCTTCGCGCTCTTGATCGTGTCGGCATGGCCGAGTTCCTTCAGCCGGCGGATGATAAACGGCTGAAACAATTCGAGCGCAATTTTCTTGGGGAGTCCGCACTGGTGCAGACGGAGTTCGGGACCGACGACAATCACGCTACGAGCCGAGTAATCGACGCGTTTTCCAAGCAGATTTTCGCGGAAGCGACCCTGCTTGCCTTTGATCATGTCGGTCAACGACTTGAGCGGGCGGTTCGAAGAACCGAGAACCGGGCGCTTGCAACGGTTATTGTCGAACAACGCGTCGACCGATTGCTGCAGCATTCGTTTTTCGTTGCGAATGATCACTTCGGGGGCATTGAGATCGACGAGTTTTTTCAACCGATTATTTCGGTTGATGATACGCCGATAGAGGTCGTTCAGATCGCTGGTGGCGAAGTTCCCCGAGTCGAGCAGCACGAGAGGACGCAGGTCGGGTGGAATCACCGGAATGACGTCGAGTACCATCCATTCGGGCTGGTTGTTGCTGTCGCGTAAGGCTTCAGAGATCTTCAGGCGTTTGGTCAGATCTTTTCGCTTCTGCTGACTCGACGTCGCAAATAGCTCTTTGCGAAGTTCTGTCGACAGTTCGACGAGATTCAGACTCATCAGCAGCTTCTTGACCGCTTCGGCCCCCATGTCGGCATCGAACGTACCTTCGCCGTATTTCTCTTTCGCCTGCCGAAATTCTTCTTCGGTCATCAACTGGCATTTGCGCAGCGGAGTATCACCGGGATCGATGACGACATAGTCTTGAAAGTAAACGACTTTTTCGAGACTGGTCGTCTTCATATTGAGCAGCGCACCCAAGCGGCTGGGCATCGACTTGAAAAACCAGATATGCACGACCGGAGCGGCCAGCTCGATGTGCCCCATCCGCTTGCGGCGGACGCGGCTATGCGTGACTTTGACGCCGCAACGATCGCAGATCATCCCTTTGTATTTCATGCCGCGATACTTGCCGCAGGCGCATTCCCAGTCCTTTTCTGGACCAAAAATCCGCTCGCAGAACAAGCCATCGCGTTCGGGACGATAGGTTCGGTAGTTGATGGTTTCGGGCTTTTTCACCTCACCGAACGACCAGCTGCGAATGTCGTGCGGGCTGGCCAGTCCGATTTTCACCGAGCCGTAGTCGTTGACGCGTTCGTAAGTCGATTCGCCGACGCTCACTGTTTCGCTCCTTAATATGTACTGACGTTTCACCCGAGATCAGGGGTAATTCAGGGTAACAACGTTCGATCGTTTTCGTCTTTAGGAATGCAGAGGAAAAAACCTGCCGGTCTTCGATAATCGTTACAACGTTTTCGCTGAAATATGGCGGTAGATGTGGTTTGTCGTCACACTCCGCTCTTTTCCAATTGCATATTCAGGCACAATCCGCGAATTTCGTTGCTGAGCACATCGAAGCTGGCCGGCGTACCGGCTTCCAGCGTGTTTTCTCCCTTTACCATCGATTCGTAAATCTTCGTTCGACCTTCCACGTCGTCGCTCTTGACGGTGAGCAGTTCCTGCAATACGTACGCCGCCCCATAAGCTTCCAGAGCCCAGACTTCCATTTCCCCAAACCGCTGACCGCCGAATCGAGCTTTACCCCCGAGCGGCTGCTGAGTAATCAGCGAGTACGGTCCCGTGGCACGGGCATGCACCTTGTCGTCCACAAGGTGATGCAGCTTGAGCATGTAGATATAGCCGACGGTCACCTTCTGTTCGAACTGTTCACCGGTGCGACCGTCGTACAATACCGTTTTGCCGTCTTCGGGGAGACCGGCCTCTTTAAGGGCATTGCGGATGACATCCTCCGATGGTCCGTCGAAGACCGGACTGACGCAGCGGAAGCCGAGTTTCGCGGCAGCCCAACCGAGGTGCGTTTCGAGAATTTGCCCTACGTTCATACGACTGGGAACGCCCAGGGGATTGAGAATGATGTCGACCGGTGTTCCGTCCGCCAGAAACGGCATATCCTCTTCAGGAAGAACCTTGGAGATCACCCCCTTGTTTCCGTGACGACCGGCCATCTTGTCGCCGACCGAGATGCGCCGCTTCGATGCGACATAGACCTTCACCATCTGCAGCACGCCGCTGGGAAGTTCATCTCCGCGTTTCATGCTGTTCACCTTGCGGTCGGCCTCATCGAGGGCATCTTCCACGGTATGCCATTGGTCCTTGATCATCTTGCGGCAGTCCGATTTTTTCTGCGGGCTGCGAATATCGAGCGATTCGAAATGGTTATCGAAGTTGCGCGCAAATTCGGCGACGAATTTATCATCATCAAGCGAACGCAATTCGCGTCCGTCCGTGTCGGTCAGATGACGGTCGAGAACTTTTTCGAATTCCTTCAGAAACTCCTTGAATACAACCGCGACCGATTCGTTTCCTTTGGTTTCGACTTCTTTCAACTGAGCTTCGAACTTTTTGCGTTCGGCTTCAGTCAGGCTCATCCGCCGCGAGAATTTCTCGGTATGAATCACGATTCCTTCGACGCCACTGGGGACTTCGAGCGATTCGTTCTTCACGTCTTCGCCGGCACGACCGAAAATCGCGTGCAATAGTTTTTCTTCCGGCGTCAACTCGGTCTTGGCCTTGGGCGATACTTTGCCGACGAGAATATCGCCTGGCTGCACCCTTGTACCGACAATGACGATTCCTGTGTCGTCCAGATGGCGTAACGCCTTTTCGCTGACATTGGGAATATCGCGGGTGAATTCTTCGCGACCCAGTTTTGTCTCGCGAATTTCGACGTCGAACTCATCGATGTGAATCGACGTGTAAACGTCTTCTTTCACCAGACGCTCGGAAAGAATGATCGCGTCTTCGTAGTTGTAACCTTCCCACGACATAAATGCGACGAGCACGTTTCGACCCAGCGCCAATTCACCCTTGCTGGTACCGGCCGAGTCGCAGAGAATCTGCCCCTTCTTGACGCGCTGGCCCATTTGCACGAGTGGGCGTTGATTGAGACACGTTCGCTCGTTCAAACCTTCGTACTTGCGCAGATGATGTTTACGTCCGTCGACTTCGATCACGTTGGCATCGACATAGGTGATCTTCCCCGCACGATCGGAAATGATCACCATCCCCGAGTTCTCGGCGACAGCTTTTTCGAGACCGGTTCCCACCAGCGGCGCCTCAGCGATGAGCAACGGAACCGCCTGTCTTTGCATGTTCGAACCCATCAACGCGCGGTTGGCATCGTCGTGTTCGAGGAACGGAATCAGACCAGCCGAAATACCGACCATCTGACAGGGCGCGACATCGATGTATTCCACCTGCTTCGACGTAACCCACATCACATCGTTATGATGGCGTGCCAATACGCGTTCTTCACACAGTTTATTTTTGTCGACCGGCGTATCCGCGGGAGCGATGTAAACCTCCGACTCCTCGTCAGCGCGAAGCCAAATGACCTCATCAGTCACTTTTCCATCTTTCACCCGGCGATACGGCGTAATCAGAAAGCCGTAATCGTCCACTTTGGCGAACATACCCAAACTGGAAATCAAACCGATGTTGGTACCTTCGGGCGTCTCAATCGGACAGATTCGTCCATAGTGCGAAATATGCACGTCGCGGACTTCGAACCCGGCTCGTTTTCGATTCAACCCCCCCGGACCGAGTGCGCTCAAACGACGTTCGTGTGTCAGCATCGACAGCGGATTCGTCTGGTCGACCACCTGCGAGAGTTCGCTTCGGCCGAAGAAGAATTCGATCGCCGCTGAAACGCTTTTCGGATTGATCAGCGTGCGGGGAGACATCTCCTCGACGTCCTTCAGGCTCATCCGCTCTTGCACGGTT
>JAQCEJ010000100.1 GCA_027618475.1 Planctomycetota bacterium
AGGGGGGGACAAGAATGGCGATGATCGCTCGATGCGATGCTTACACTTCTGTCGAGGGAAGGTGGCCAGTTAGCGGGGTGAGGGTCTCTTGAGATCGTAGATTCATTGCGGAATCGGAAACTTGCGATGCCGAACAATTATTAGACATTAGCCAATCAGGCGAGCAGCGAATTCGGGATCAATTCTAGCTCAGCGTTTTCTCCATCAAATATCGCGGTGAAATAGTCGAGACAACCGCCGTGCCCCAATATCATGAACTTTTCATCGGAGGGAGAAAAATCGACAAAGCCAACGGTCGTTGTCCACTTGGCAGACTCATCTCCGTCGTCGATTTCAAACTGAACATCGCCGTAGTACACGGTCATGCTATCGCCAGAAATTCCAACGGCCTTGCTGGTGGAGTTGTGATCAAGTTCAACACCGAGGAGATCTGCTAACATCAGCGGCAGGAGAGTTTCATCGGCTCCTGTATCGACGAGAGCATCAAAACGAGCTTCTGATTTTGGTCCGATCACGTGAATAGTTATCACCGGTCGCAAGATCAATCGAAAATCTGTCGTTCCCGGTAAAGGACCAACGTATTCACGATAAGCAAACCTCATTGCATCCCCACGAAGAGTACGTCGGTACGCGGCACCTTTTCGAAGATCGGGTCGTGAATATCACGGTGTTGTACCATTTGCCACAGCTCTTGCAATTCGTCAGCATGAGCTACGACGCGGGTATGATCGGAATTCCATGCGATCCACTTTCCCGTATATTCGACGGGCAAGGCATTCGTTTTGTCAGGATCATAGGGTTTTGTAGGCATACGTTTCTCCTCAATAAAGCCTCGCTCATTATATCAACCGTAGAACGGGAAACGAGAGGGAATGCCGGACTTTCTACGAGTGGATTTCAGTCGAGGCGGGGTATGGGTGATGGAGAGGGAGATTGGGGGAGGGGGGGACAAGAATGGCGATGATCGCTCGATGCGATGCTTACACTTCTGTCGAGGGAAGGTGGCCAGCAGGCGGGATGAGGGTCTCTTTTGACGAAAACGAGAAAGGCACCCTCACCCCGGCCCTCTCCCAAAATTGGGTGAGGGAGAATGACATTCACACTTACGCTAATGCACGGCGGCGTCTGACCGCGAGCGAGATGACGCCGATGACAAACATCGTGAGGAACACGACGGCGAGACCGGTTAATCGGGAGGGGCTCAAGAAAAAGCCGACGACGCCGATTGCCATGAAGAATTCGGGGAGGCGATAAAATACCTGTGACATCACGTGGTAGCGAATGATCGAAACGACAATGGCAAACGCGGCGGCGAACCAGACGAGAGTCCAGACCAGACCGACACCGGTCGCAACCGTTTCGCGCGTTCGCAAACTGAGCGCCAGTTTCGGAGAGCCGGTGACCTTGCTGAAGACGATTTTTTGTCCCGACGTCGGCAAATCGATTGGTAATGATAAGCCACCGTGTTGCGTCCAGCTTGCGCCCGTCTGGTTACCAGCGCTGCTAAAGTATCCTTGCGCATCATCAAACGAAAGTTCCCCCAGTGGTTCGGCGGGACTGGCCGTCACGCCACCGATGCCTCCACCACCCATACCACCGATGCCGAAGCCCCCTCCCATACCACCCATGCCACCCCTGCCGAAACTACCCCCCATCGCTCCGCCACGACTAAGGTTACTCTCGGTTACGGTTTGTGACTGGCGGATTTCGAGTTGGAGCTGCTGTTGCTGCTGCAACACGTCGAGATTCTCTTTGCTCTGGGCCATTCGCTTCGATCGAGATTGCGCTTCGGTTCCGGAGGCCCGTTTTTTCGACTCATCCGAATTTCGTTCGACGAGTTCACTCTCGAAGAGATTTTTCGAAAAATTCATGATCGGCTGCTTTTCATCCTCGGTCGCCTGACCTTGGATGCCGTTGATCGTATTCCCTCGAATCAGCGATTCCGACTGCTCACGCAGTTGGCGGTAATTCAACGCATCGACGTCGACCTGAACGGCATCCATCTGAACGCCCAATGCACCGTTACTCGCAATGACGCTATCAAGCACCTTGCGTTGCTCTTCGAGCTTCTCCGACTTTTTCGCGTCGACTTGCCGTCCTTTGGCTTCGCCGCGCAAGCTTTCGTAATTGTCGAGATTTCGCTGAATCTGCTTGAGATTATTGAACGCCTGCTGTTTGCTGCGCATGCTGTAACCGTTATCGGGGAGGAGCAGCGACGAGAGTTCTTTTGCTTCTCTGTAAAGCCATTCTTCTTTCGCGAGAACGACTTCTTCTTCGTGTACCGGTTCGAGGTTGTTGCGATTGCGATCGTCGACCGGTTTCACGTCGAGATCATCAGGGAGGTAAACCGTCCACTGCGTTTTTGCGACGGGGAGACCATACTCGGCGTCATCCTGCGTCGAAACAACCTGCGGGGCGGGAAGATCGATCTCTTGTGCCGTTAACCGAATTCCCTTCGGCAAAGGCGCATTGATGATGCGTCCCGCGAGCACGACCTTCACCGACGCCGACAAGTCCGCCGCGCTGACTTTCGGTAGTGCTACAAGATACATTTTCTTTCCGGCACGCTCGGCTTCGACAGGCCGCGCCGCTTGATCCTGCACGAAGACCGACAAAATCTGAGCCTCTTCAGGAATCCACAACGCCAGAAACTGGCGCGATCGATTCTTGATGCGGTACACGGCGGCGGTGCGCCACGTTCCGTCGCGTTCGATGACCGTGGTCAGTTCCGACAGATTGACCGAGGCAGAAACACCCTGCTGCCGTTCGAATCGCTGCAAGTCGAGTACCGGAGCGGTTCGCGGTTTCAGCAACCGCACGATCTGCGTTGCCTGCCGGGCGATGTCATCAGGAATGACAATCGGCACTTCGTCGCGGGTGATGAGCACGATCTCTTCTTCGTCGAGTGGCGCGAGCTGGCTTCGCGATTGATTGACCGTCAGAATGTAATGCCTTTGCGTTTCCAACGGACGCGAATCGCCGTCGCCGGCCGTCGACTGTTCGAACTCCAGCGCGGGAAGCAGCACCTCGTCAGCGACGCTCGGCGGCAACGTGGCAATCGCCGTTAAGAACAGATTCTGATGCACGGCGTCCTGGAGTGTGACTGTCCACAAAACACGGTCGTCGGCCAATTCGGTTTGCTTGACCTGCCGCAGGCCGCCGATCTGGAAATCGAGTTTTCCTTTGAGCCAGCCGGGCGTCGTAAACTGAAACGTATCGGCCGCCGCTTTGGTGATCTTCCACTGCATGGCGAGAGCGTATGTAATCGCCGTCTCGCTGACGGTGACGACGGTGAGTGAATCGGCAGTGAGTGCGGGTTGAGCCCGCGTCAGTTCGAGCAGAATGAGATCGGGATCGGGCTCGACCGAGACAAACGCCAGTTGCACCGGTTGTGCGTTGCGGTTGCGCAGTTCGGCAGGGAGTTCGTTCGGGCCGATCGACTTCCAGCCGAAAAATTCTTTGAGCTGCGTGGTGTAGATGTTGTCGATCCAGAGGGCAACGTACGCCTGATACCGATTGACTTCGAGCGGATACGGAAAATCGAGCGCGGGGGCGTGATTTCCATCGTCGCGGTGAATTGTGCCGCTGAGAACGACTTCAACCGCACCCGTGCGCGGGGAATCGAGTTCTAACAAGAGAACCTGTCCGGTTCCGTCGGTGTTCGGCGTCTGCGACCAATCGGACAATCCGGTCGCAAAGACTTCGAGCACGAGATAGCCTTCCGGCAGACGAATCGGCAAGACCGACCGCGGTGCCCCGGTGAGATTGTAGGAGAGCCGGCTCGTCAGATGCTGTTTGCGCCTCGATAAGTACAACCCATGTTCGCCCGAGACGCGCGATTCGGGCTGACGGCGCAACACCGACAACGGCAGCGTCGCAACTGGCTGACGATACCGATAGACCGCCAGCGGTGGCGTCGATAAATGTCGAAGCGCGACGACTTCCTGAAATGCGGCGACTTCACTTTGCTGGAGTCCATCGACCGGACCCAATCGCATCGTCAACTGGTCGCTCGCGAACAGGGCGATCATACCAGTCTCGCGCGTCACGTCGGTCGGAACACACAACGGAACGTCAACGGCCATCAGTTCGCCGGTCACGTCGGCTTCGTGAAACAACTCGATCGAGAGCAGCGTGGTATCGGTTACTTTTCGCCGCAGAAAGACTCTCAGTTTTCGTTCGTCGTCGAGCCCTTGAATCTCCCATCCGCCGACATCGACGCCGTCGATGCGACGCAGGCGAAGCGGTTCGGGCATGTCGAATGTGAGTTCCGAGAGCGAGCCCTGTTTCACCGCGAATGAAAATCCCTGACTGACGGTCAACCCCGAGTCATCCAGCGAAACAGCGGTCGAGGTTTCGGTGAGCACCGTCGAATCGACGGTTCCCCGCACTTCTTCGGGCTGCCACGAGACGGCGATGTTTCCACCACGATCGATGGGGAGATCGACGAATGAGGTTTCACCTTCTTTTCTCAGGCGATAGATGCTCTTGGAACCGTTGATGCGGACATTGAGATCGGCGGCAGGCAGGGCGAACGTCAATCGGCCGCTGGCGACCGGATCGAGCGGCAACATAAACTGCCCGGCTGCTCCGGCGAGTTTAACGGGAACATCGAATTCGACGTCGAGAACATTCAATCCTTTGGTCGAGAGTGCCAGTCGAGGCTGCGGAAAATCGGCCGTCGGAGCGAGCACCGCCGCCGATTCGCCGTTGATTTTCGCCGACCGCAACGCGATATCATGAAACGGCAGCGCGACAACGCGTTGACGGTCTTCGAGATTGTAGATCGCCAGTCGACCCGTGACGGCGACGACGGTGGTGGTTGCCGATTCGGTCGCCGCGAGTTTCGCGGAATAGATCGCCTCGGTGACCAGTGCTTTCAGCGGTGAATTGTTGAGAATCTTCTTGTCGGGGTGCGCCTGATTCCATAATTTCACAAACGTTTTGTACGGCAGAAAGACACGTTCGGCGGCAAGAGGATCGGTCCCCGGTTCGTAAGGAACGTATACTTCGAGCGCATTGGGATCGGTCGGCAATGAATCATCGGGGGGGACGATCTGTTTCACTGGTTCGGCCGCGGGAGCCGCTTGCTGTGCCTGATCCTGGGCGTCGACGGTATTCATCAAACCGGCGAGCAGAACAAACGGCAACGCCAGCGACCAGAGCTTCGCTTTGCAGCAGCGTTTCATCGAAGAAAGGCTGCACAGTCCCAAACGGCAACAGTGCAGGCAACTCAAAACCAGCATGAGGACGATTCCGCACAACGCACCGACGAAAATTCCGTCGAGAAAAATCTGCCAGCGGACCGGTACAACGGGAACGAGGGCCAGCGGCACGGCTATGGCGAAGATCAGATAGGCCAACCGTAACGAGAGCGACCGTTCGCGGAGCAACCAGACCGGTAAGAGGACGAGCAGAATCAGGAACGTCCGCAGCACGCCGCGCGTTTCGCGGTCTTCGTACGAGACGTCGAGATCGAAGGCCTCACCGGCGAGCCCGTCGCCGAGGTAACGAAACGTTTTCTGAAGCGACCCTTCGGGAGCGTGGAAAGGAATCGTGAGCGAGAGCAGCCCCCCCAACGCCATCCGTCCCGGTCCGGGGCCGTTGACGATGGGAGCGACGAAGAGACTGTTCGCATCGCCATCGGAATTTGCGTTCTCTCCATATTCAGGAATGGCGGCCATTTCGACCTCGTTGAGTGCACTCCAATAGGTTAAGTTCTTTTTCCCGTCGACTTCGCGTTGTCGCTTGTCGGAAACTGTTAAGTCCGCTTTCGATTTCTCACCACTTTCGGGGCGTCGTCCCAGAAGTTCGTCGATACCCTCCGCCTCTTCACCCGCCGCGTTATCCATCGGTTGTTCGGTCGGCGGAGCAAACCGATCGACGGTATCACCCGATTTGTCTCGCCGCAATCCACGGTTGGCAGCGGCCTCGCTTGTCGGTTTCGCCGGCATGGCGGCCGTTGGGGGGGGTAAATCACGAACAATTTCGCTGCCAACGTCCCCTGGTGTTGGTGGATCCATACTGAAAACCGGCGCATTCCCTCCCTCAGATGTGTCTTGTACATTGAAGCCGAAATCAACACCGTCTTGCATATAATAACCAGAGGGTAGCCCCTCAGCGTCGTGGTAAGTGCGACTCCGTAGCTCCCTTCCCTCGGTTATGATTTTCATACCATCTGAATAATACTCGGCTGTAATACCTTCATGTCTTGTGAACGATATCATTATGAAAACGAGGCCGACCAGTATTAGTCCCCCGACTAATATTAAATACCGCTTTTTTATTGCCGCCAACGCCAAAAGAAATGCAATAAACGCCACCACTCCAAACACCGCCATTTTCTGTCCCACCTCACGCACCGAAATTCGCGTCAAGCCTCGTTGCAGTTGTCCCAACAGGCTCGGTCGTTCGAGCGGGTCGGTCGGTTCGAAACGGCCGTCGCTGTCGATCACCACCACGTGCTCGGGGTAATGCACCGACCAGGACTGATCGAGCACCGTCAACGGCTGTGCGGTTCCCGAGCCTCCCACGATCGCCAAGAGCGGCAACTGCTGTTTGAGCTTACCGAACGTCTTCAATTCGCTGGTGTGATTGCGATAATAGAGTTCCACCGTGCGAACGGCGGTTGCATCGGCCGTCGCGGGGAGCGAAATGGAATACGCCTCGCCGACATGCCGCACTTCGATCGGCTGTTTGTCGATAATCGCTGCCCAGAGTTCGGTCGCGGCACCGTCGCCGACGGTGGGAAATCGAACTTCGAGACTCTGCACGCTCGTCGCCGAGAGACGGTACACCGCCCGGTGCTGCCATTCCCCGGTCTCCCCGAGAATGCTGTCGACGTTGGCGTTGTAACAGACGGCGGTCGGCACGGGATGCCGGTCGTATCGCTGCTCGTCGGCAACCATCGTGTAATCGGGAGTCGTGAACCGGTAAACCGAAACGATACGTTCTTTCGGCAGGTAATTTGTCGGCGGCAGATCGAGAGGATCGACTTCGGAAAGAGCATCTCCTGCGCCATCGGTCGCTGTGATGTTCAGCTGCTGTTCTTCGCTCGCTTCCCAGGCGATATAGCCGTTCTGCCGGTCGGCTCCGTTGACTTTGAGTGGTGAGAGTGCAAGGGTTTTGTCGTCACCACGAGGGCGATCGACTTCGACCGCGAGCGTAAACGTCCCTTGCAGGCGTTGATCGAACCGCAGCGTCCAGGTGATGATCCCCTCTTGCGGCGCGGAGGGAATCTGCTCGATGATTCGCGCGGGATGATTGATGATCTCGAAGCGAAGGTCGGTTCCCGCAATCTCGGCGAGCGTGAGTTCGAGCGATTTGTTTCCCCCCCCTTGCGTCGTAACCGTCATTTGATACAGCGCATGCCACGTCTCGCGGTCGAGCCGGGCGAAGATCAGCGATTGAGCCGACAGCCGTGTCGGTTTGCGAGTGACGGTGAGTTGTCCGCTGAAATGCGTATCTTGATAGCGATATCCGAGCCGTTCTCCTTGCAGGCCGAGAAAGACCGGGTCGAGACCCGCGACGTCGACCGGTGCCACGTCGAGATCGTCGTCGGCCATGACGACATACGTTCCCTCGACGACTCCGGCCTGAGGCAATGTCACCTCGGGAACCGCGAACGAGACCGGCTCGTCTTCGACCGGCCAATTCTCGAGATCGCGATGAGCCTGCAAAATGAAATTCGCCTCGACGCCGGGGACCAGCGAAGGTTCGAGGGGAATCCGCAATTCATTGACACCCGCTTCGTTCGAGACAATGTGCCATTTGACGACGTTGCCGTTCATCGTCACGTTGCGGACGACGAATTCGGAGGGGAGGGTCATTTCCAGTTCGAACAGCGGCGCAAACCGGCTTTCAACCGTCGCTGCCAGTTGCAGGTCGGCTCCGGTGTTGTTGATGGTGAGCATGGTCGATAGGGCCGCCTGGACTTCACGTTTTTTCTGCTGCGTGAGAAACTGCAGATCGAATTTCTGCTGCCAGATATCGAAGAGCAACACTTGCGAAAACTGTTCTTCGACAGCGGCAATCGTCTGATCGAGCGGCGCCGGGCGGGCTCCTTCGGTCTCGACAAGCTGCAGACGAACTCCCGCGGGATATCGTGCCACCAATCGGCCGATATGCGAAGTGATGTTCTCGATCGTCAATGTCGGTACGCTCCAGGGCTCATCGGCAGGTATCGTCATGACCCCCCGAACCTGAATCGTTCGCTCTCCTCGAATCGGCTGCCGGTACGACAATGTCAGTACGGTGGTCTCGTCGTCACCATCGGCGAGTTCCCAGCCTTCGAGACCGGGGGATTGCACATCGGCGACTTCCAGCGGCTTGGGGATCGTAAACGTCAGCCGATTGATGGGCTGCCCGAAGACCTGCATCGACGTAAGGGTGTTCCACGTCACTTCGCCCGGTGAGACATGCAGTCCATAAGCCGTCGTTGCGAAGACGAGAGCATCGGTCGTTTGTTCGGAGGGGCGATCGGTGACATGCAGCGAAAGTTCGGTTCGACCCCCGACGGGGATCTGATAATCAGCGGGTTCATCGGAATCGGTCGGGCGGGTCAACGATAAGCCATCGATCAATAAATGCTGACCGGCATCGAGATGCAGCGTCAGGTTACCGACAGGGGAGGGAAGCAGTGTCAGCGTAGCGAGTTTTTCGACACCGGTCGATGCCATCTCCGTCGAGAGTTCGAGCGTGAGGGTCTGTTTTCCTTTTGTGTCATTTACGATGTACAGCACGTTCTGTTCGGCCGTTCGGCCGATACGCGCGGGTTCGTTATTCAGCGTCGCTTTTTCAACAGCCAGCGCTCCGAATGGCAAGGGCAAACCGCGCCAGTCGTCGACAAATTGCGAGAAGCTGATCTCAGCCGTAATGCGCAACAGAGATCCATCGAGCCGGGCATCGTAGTTCGTGCTCGAAAGGATGATATCGCCGATGTTCGGGCCGGTCGGCGCTTTGTTGGCCTCGGCGAGGTTGTAGAGTTCTTCGAATTCATCATTCGGCAGCAGCACCCCCTTGTTGTCGCGCTGCATCAGAAGATCGAGTTCGTCGGTAGGAATGTAGATACGGCGATGCACTGGTTTCGTATTCGTCGTCTGGTCTTGTGCATCGGTGGGCGACGGCAGACCCAGAACGGCAGCAACGAGAAGCAGGAGGGAGCAAATCGCGCGGAAGGAACATCGGATGGCGACCGGACTCACCGCAGATGAATCGAGGGGAAAGCCGGTGGCCTCCGTAAACGTCTTATCGGGTAAAGCGTGATTTAGATTCATGTTCATCGGGATAACCCCGCTGCAAACGGTTGAGGGCATACAACAAAACGAGCGCCGAAGCGAAGACCTTCTACAAACCGCATTAACTCGACGACTGGGAATCGTCGTTGTCAAACGTCCCCGGCGGCGGAATGACAGCAGGGGGGAGTTGCCCCTCCGACTGTTTTCCCGAAACCGTTGCCGACGCGACCGACACCGAATCGCTCGCTGCGGGTGATGTCGGTTCGATCTCGACAAAAACGCGGCGGCGAATACCAAGCAACGAATGAATGATCCACATCGCCAGAACGGTGAACAACCCGTATCTCATCGCGGCATAAACATGCTCGACAAGATGCACATCTTTAAGGGCATAGAGTGCGGCAACAAGCGAGACCATCAACAGCAGGCCAATCTTCGATTCCCACGACGCTTTTCGCAGAATCCACCCGATGAGCACGGTCGCCCCGCTGATGATCCACGAATAGGTGCTCATGTTCCACCAGGTCAACGTGATGGCATCGGTGCCGCCGAGGTTGCCATAACGAAATGCGTGCCCCGCCGTCGGAAAATCGAACAGGCTTCCGTCGTCTTCACCAATCCAGTTGGTCAGTTCGTCGGTTGTCGACTGCGAAATCAACTGACCGAACCAGGGAATGCCAACGCGCGTTCCGTTGTCGCTCGTAAAATGATCGGGAGTGCTGACGATCGAAAATTCATCGGGAACCCAAATCACGGTTTTCAACTGTTGCACCGCCACCCCTGCGGCCTCCGCACCACCGATACGCGGTAGCGGAACGGTCAGTTCGCCTCCCCACGAATCAAACGGTTGCGGCGTCGCCGGCAACAGATATTGCAGCGTGACGGTAAACGGCTCGTCGGAGGACTTTGTGCGGCTGACGTTCAGAAAGAATGACGTCCATCCTTCCTGTTGCGGCCCCGCGTCATTTTTTTCGAGCGTTACGGGTTTGCGATCGACCAGAATGCTCAGCGGTTCGACGCCTGCGGGAAGATCGATGCGCAAACGTTGCCGTTCGCTCGTTTTGAGCAACAAGCGAACGCGATGAGCGAGCCGGTCATCTTTGCTGGCGACGATTTCGACAAGTTCGCGCGAGACGACGGTTTGAACGACCTCTTGAATCTCGTGCTTGACGACGTCCAGCTTCAGTTCGACCGGTTGAACATAATAGCGGAACGCCAGAGATCCTTCCGTCGGCAGCAGTCGTAGTTCGCGAATGTCGATCGGTTCGAGGGTTGCCGTCGACGCCTTCGCCGACACCGACAGAGCCCGGTCTTTCAGAACGGCGATTTCACCGGCGATGCGCGACACGGCGACTCGTTTTGATTTTCCTTCTTTCGCGGGAGAATCCTGCACGCGAATCGGTGCATAGGTGAGCGATGCCGGTTCCCCCTGCTTCGTCTTGGCATTAATGTCGTATGTGATTTCGAGCGGTACCGAACCGACATAATCGCGTTGCAGCACGACGGTCCAGTTGACCCATCCATCGACCGCCGTATTCGCTTTGCTCTGCTGTTTGATCGCCGGTATCGAACTGTCGCCCAGCGACCGAATCTGAATTTTGTCGACCAATGCCGCCGGAACCGAAAAGACAAACGTGTCGATGCCGGCATATTGGATGATATACGTCAGCCGATGCGAGACTTCGATCAATTCTTCTTTGACATTAAGAGTCGTCCCCAGATCGACGAGCAATCGCGTCGGCTTGCGGGTCGTCTTGACCCAGATTTCAACCGGCCGGCGGTGATAGATCCACGCCGAGGCGAGACGGTAGCCGGGAATCGCTTGAGCATTCACGGCGGGATTCGGCTGTGCCGCGATGAGTTTTTTCTCGTCGGTGATGATCTCCATCGAATCGGGAGCAAACACCTCAACCGTTCCCTCTTCGCGGGCGACGTTCAACGGTTCAAGAATCGGTAACAGCAATTGGGCGTCGTCCGATACCTCGGGCGTCGCGGCATCGGCTTCGTCATCGGCCGCTTCTTCCTCGGGCATTTCGTCTTCGGTCATCTCTTCCTGTTCGATGGGAAGTTTCGACGTCACGGTGAATGTGGCGTTCTCTTCTTTTTTGGCATTGAACACGACCGTCAACGTGCGCGACGATTCATCAAATGTGTGCTCTTTGACGTCGGGCCCGTCGACTCGTTCGATCTCGACCTCTTCCGGCACTTTCAATTTGACATCGAAAATACCCGCCTGTTCGATCGCATACAGAAAATCGCTGCGGATGCGGATCTCGTCGTCATCGAATTCCAACCGCGTGTGATGATTTACCGTCACATGCGGCTGCACCGGGCGCGCCGTTACTTTGAGCGTGTATTGCGGACTGTAGAACTTGAAGTACAGCGCATTCGCCGTGCGGATATTTTCGGCGATTTCTTCCGGAGCCACGCGGATGAGACCCGACTGATCGTCGATGGCCAGAGTGATCGTCGAGCTGTTGCCGACGACGAGTTGACCGCTTTCGCGAACGGAGTCCATCGCGTGAATGCCCGAAACGACGCCCTCTTCGTTGATCCCCGAGATTACTGCGGAGTCGGTCGGTGCCGAGCGTTCGGTATGTATTTCGACGGTCACTCCCTTTTGAATTGCGCTGAGAAACTCAACGGTAATCACCTGACGATTCTCTTCGACGGCGGCCTGCCAGCCTTTGACCTTCGCATCGGGAGACGTGATATCGAGAATTCGGTCGGCGACCGGGACGGCCAGTCGAATTTGCTGCATTTCACCTCGAAGCACTTCGTACGACAAATAGGCATCTGTGCGAATCAAACCGTCGTCGTACATGATGCGGGTGTGGTTGGTGACGCTTGAAAGAAGTTCCATCTCCGGCTTGGTGCTCGCGCGAGGATGCCAGGTGACCGAAATGTTCTGCGTCGCTCCGAGCGTTGCTTTGACGCGTGTCTCCCCTTCGGCTGATTCGACCGGTTGCACGATCTGCTGCGGCGTGACATCGATCGTCTGATCGGCTTCGGGGACAACAACTTCCATAGTGGTAATGGCAACCGACGGCGTCTGCATATTGAATTGCCGTCCGTCAGGAGACGTTTGCACCTTCGCCAGAAGCTCCAGTGTGACAGAGTACTTTCCTGCTTTGGGAAAGAGTAATCCGTAGTTTCCGTTTCCGATGCCGCGAATGAGAACATTTTCGTCACTGGGTGTCATCTTCCCGACAGCGGCCTGGCCGAAACCGACGGGAACTTCGGTCCATCCTTCGCCGAGGACTTGCACGCTCAGGTCAGCGGTGACGCGGGCGACATCCTGGTCGATGGTCGCCACATAATGGGCTTCGGTAATGACGGCAGGAACGTCGGCCGGCTTGGCCCGCATGTTCTGTGATGCATCCCACAGCTGAAGGTATTCCATATAAGGAATAAGTACGCTGGCCCCCTGCTTGTTAAAGACCATCTGCAGGTTCTTGAAGGGAACGTAGATCAATCGTTCCCAGAAGTCCCCCTTTTCTTTAACGGCGGCGTCTGTCGCGGGCGCCGCGTCTGAGTCGTCATTTTGAGCAATCAGATTCAGTGACGACGGACTCTGTGCGGAATCCTGGACCGATGGCACAGCTGAGTCTTGTGCCGGCACCATCGAATGGGAACCCAGGCTCCAGATACAGACTGACCACACCCCTACCAAGACACCGATCGTTCGCAGACGATTCATGCCCCTGCACTCCTGAGTTCTGGAAATTGATTCACAACGTATTGCCCGCTGGATTATGTCTACAGACAGAAGCCGTTGTATTATTTGAACTTCTGATGACTGACGTTGATTGCTGCGTGGAAATATAACGCAACAGGGGTAATTTTGACGAATACGTAGATTTTAACAACTGAGAAAAGACGGGGAAATCAAATTCATGACAATCTCCCCCCTTTAACGACGCACGAAAGGGGAAGAAATCGGCATGTTTTTTTCGAAAATTCACGTTTTGGAAGAAATTCTCTTCAGGACGTCACGTTCAAATGAGATATCGAATCGCTTCGTCAGAGGTTTCAGGATCTCGCGATCCCCGTCCGACTATTTGTTTTGCCTATTGAGTTTCTTCGCCGAAGTTGCCTGCACTTTGGGCAATCGATCGCTCAAAACCAATGCGTGACAGAGAGGGCCGATCCGGTTCATGTCACTATTATCCACTCAAATCCAGCCATTTTCTCGGCACCTGCATTTCGGCATATCAATTGCTTCTCGCCTTCACTGCTGCTTTCGCTTGTCTGCCTGCTACTGTTCCTTCCATCGAGATTTGTTCCCCTTCAATGAATTCGTGGGGGCCGGTCAACCTCTTATCAGCCACTGAAAGAATCATGCTTGGTTACCTGATTGATATGGATGGTGTAATTTACCGGGGGAATCAACTCATTCCGGGGGCCGATCGATTCATTAACGAATTGCTCGCCGAGGAGATTCCCTTTCTTTTTCTCACGAATAACAGCCAGCGGACCCGACGCGACGTCGCCACCCGGCTGGCTCGGCTGGGAATGAACGTCGAAGAACGACACATCTTCACGTGCGCAATGGCCACCGCTCGCTTTCTCGCTCGCCAGAAACCACACGGCACGGCATTTGTTATTGGTGAAGGAGGTTTGTTGACCGCCCTGCATCGCAACGGTTATGCCATCGTCGAAAAAGATCCCGATTATGTCGTCGTTGGCGAAGGCCGCACGTTGAACTTCGAAATGTTCGAGGCCGCTGTCGGCATGATACTCAACGGTGCCAAGCTCGTCGCTACCAATCTCGATCCGAATTGTCCGACGCAATCCGGCACACGTCCCGGTTGCGGCGCCATTGTCGCGCTGCTGGAAACGGCCACCGGTGCAAAAGCCTTCAGCGTTGGTAAACCGAGTCCCGTTATGTTGAGGGCCGCTCGCAATGAACTGGGACTTTCCACACATCAAACCATCGTCATCGGCGATACGATGGAAACGGACATTCTCGGCGGTGTGCAGCTGGGCTACAAGACGATTCTGGTGTTGAGCGGTGGAACGCAACGGGACGACCTTCCTCACTATGCGTATTGTCCCGATCGAATTGTCGATTCGATCGCCGATCTGAGTCACGCGAAACTGATCGATGAATTCAGACCGTTAATGGTTCAGGAACCGGCTGCACTCGCTCATTTGCCGTAATTATTTTTCCAGCCCCGGCTGAAGGACAAATTCGGTATCTGTCGTGGCGGCGTTCTCCGTCTGTGGACGCTGATCGAGATACGGGATGCGCATCCGCAAAAAGATGGTTTCAAAATAACGGTATGATACGTAGCTCACCGCTGCCACCATCGCGAAGCAGACCAGATTGAACGCAAACGCGACATAAAAATTTGTCAGCGGGACGATCTCTCGATCGATGAATGCCGCCAGATCAAACACTACAAAAAAGTGCAGGAGATAAATCGAGTACGAACACTCGCCGATTTTCGAGATCAGGCCCGAGAAGCCTTTTTCGGTAAATGTAAAAGTGCGGTCGTACCACGAGATGAGAGCGCCGTAGAACAATCCTTCGAGCAGCGTCATCACGACCCAGATGTGCTGATACTCCATCCCGCGGTAAAACCCACCGATGCGATCGAATGCATACCAGATCGTTACCCACGTGACTGCAATCGCAGCGGCGGCCAGGTTTCTCTCTTTGAGAAATCTGCCATAACGATAAAACAGAATTCCCAGCACGAACTGATCGACGCGACCGATCAACGTGTAGTACGTCAGGTATTGCAGGCGCTCTGTGCCGAACCGCTGAAACATCCAATACCGCAGGGCAACCGATGCCACAACAAAAATCAGAGACGAGTACTTCCGCTTGTTCTCGAGCAATAACAATAGTGGGAACAGCAGATAAAAATGAAATTCGATCGTAATCGACCAGCCGCCGTTAGGGAGGACGGGAAGCAGCGTTCCCAGTAATACTCTCGCCAGATACGACCGCGTCGCATCGGCCGAGTCGAAAACATGCGTGATAGCACCGTATGCCATCAGCACGGCTATAAGTAACGGTGCCAGTCGCAGGATGCGGTTATAGATGAACGGAAAGTAGAGTATCTTTCGACCGTCGGTGATCTTGGAAAACAGGTAGCCGCTGAGCACCATGAAAATCGCCACGCCGGTATGTCCCTCGGCGAACAACGAATTGAGTGGAAACCAGAACGTCCCCGGCAGCGGATGGACATGTCCACTGTGAATGTGCAGAAAATGCCACGAAAACACGAGCAGCGCCGCCAGAGCGCGCACATGTTCGAGAGCGATAAAATGTTTTCCGGTAGACGATTTCATATCGCGTCGATCGAAAAAATGACGACAGCCGTTTCATAACCCTCTGGACGCTAAGGCATGTGCATGCAACTCGGCGTCCGTGCGTCATTTCATCGTAACCTGCGCGAAGAGGCGCTGTGAACCGCGAATTTTCCCGATTTCTCGCAACCCAGCGACGGGAATGAAGAGTTATCGCGATTATTCCGCCGCGTCACTCTACGGTCACACTTTTCGCAAGGTTTCGCGGGCGATCGACATTGCAACCGCGACATAACGCGATGTGATAGGAGAGGAGTTGCAACGGAATAACCGTTACCAGCGGTTGCAGGTACTCTTCGACCGACGGGACGAAAATCACATCATCGGCGAGGTCGGCAATTCGATCGTCCCCTTCGCAGGCAATCGCAATGACGGGCCCGCCGCGGGCTTTGATCTCTTCGAGATTGCTGATCACCTTGGGATAAATGTGACCCTGGGGAATCACGAAAATACTCGGCGTCCGCTCGTCGACCAGCGCGATCGGCCCGTGCTTCATTTCCGCCGCCGGATATCCCTCGGCATGCACATAACTGATTTCCTTCAGTTTGAGTGCCCCTTCCAGAGCCGTCGGAAAATTGTACAGCCGGCCGAGATACAGAAAATTATTGAATTCGGCATATTTTTGGGAAATGTCACGGACCTGCTCGTGACATTTGAGGGCCTTCCCCACCATCGAGGGCATCGCCTTGAGTTGGTTGATGATTCGTTGGCCGGCGGGAAACGACATATGCCGCATCCGCGCCATGAAGAGTGCAAGCTGAATCAGAACCATGACCTGCGATGTAAATGCCTTTGTCGAGGCGACGCCGATTTCAGGACCGGCGTGCAGGTATATTCCGCCGTCTGCTTCGCGTGCGATTGTTGAACCAACCACGTTGCAAATGGCGAGCGTGGGATGTCCCTTGCGTTTACATTCGCGAATCGCGGCGAGAGTATCGGCGGTTTCGCCGCTTTGTGTGATGGCGAATATCATCGTGGTATTCGCCATCGGCGGGTTGCGATAACGAAGTTCGCTTGCATACTCGACCTCGGTCGGAATGCGGGCAAATTCTTCAAGGACGTATTCCCCGACGAGCCCGGCATGCCAACTTGTGCCGCAGCCGGTGAGCACGATGCGATCGATTCGCCGCAGCGTCTGGGCATCGAGGTTGAGACCGCCGAATTTGGCCGTCGCTTCGTCATCATCGAGTCGGCCGCGCATCGCGTTTTCGATCGTTTGCGGCTGTTCGAAGATCTCCTTGAGCATATAATGCTCGAACCCCCCCAGATCGATGTCGCCTGGCGATTTATCGATGATATGAATGGCCGGAGTCTGTCGTCCGTCGTCGCGGTGAATGATTTCTAGCGAATCGGCCGTGAGAACCGCGATCTCACGATCGGCAAGATAGACGACTTCGTCTGTATAACCGATGAGTGGAGTGGCATCGCTGGCGAGAAAATGTTCCTTGTCACCGATGCCGATCACGAGTGGACTTCCTAATCGGGCGGTGATCAGAAGATCGGGGACATCCTGAAACAGGATCGCCAACCCGTATGTCCCTTTCAGTTGTGTCAACGCGACTTCGACCGCCTTGACACAGGTCGACGGTGCGGTCGGGTCGTCTCCCAACTTGATCTGCTCGTTGAAACAGAACTCGATCAAATGAGCGATGACTTCGGTATCGGTGGTGGTTTGAAAGACGTAACCGAGCTCCTGTAGATGTGTCTTCAGCGTCGTATAGTTCTCTATGACTCCGTTATGCACCAGCACGACTTGACCGTTTCCACCGATATGCGGGTGCGAATTGGTATCGCTCGTTACGCCGTGTGTTGCCCAGCGCGTATGCCCGATGCCTGTCGTGCCATGAATCGGTTTCTGCTCGACCAATCTGGCGACTTCCGAAACGCGTCCGGACTTTTTACGGATTTGAATGTCTCCGTCGCGCGAAACGGCGATTCCGGCGCTGTCGTAACCTCGGTATTCCAACCGGCGCAGTCCCTCTAATAAAAACGACGAGACCTGCCGGTGACCTACGTATCCGACGATACCACACATGAAATTGCTTTCCGAATTGGCTTATGCAGAGATTTTCAGCTGACGTGACAAAGGGGGCGAAAGATACCTCAATTCGCAGAAACAGGTCAATCGGGGTTCCCGTCAACCGGTAACAATGGTCCGTTGTTTCGTCTTCTACTGCTTGAACGGGGGCACCATGAAAAAAAACGGCCTCCGGGAGCGACTCCGGAGGCCGTAGACATCAGACACGTTTGGACAACAAACCATTCAACAGACAGTTGCAAATCCATAACCATACGATAGTTATGGAATTAGACTTAGTTGATCAGACCGAACAGATTCGACAATTTGCTCTGGCTGACCTGCTTTTGACGCAGACGTGAAGGGAAGTAGGCATTCGGATCAGCCGATTCCGGAGCCGGTGCGGCTTCTTCAGTCGCAGGAGCGGCTTCCCCTTCAGCGGCATCATGTCCCTCGTCGGCAGCCCCTTCGCAGCCACGATCAGCATGGCAGCAACCCTTTTGAACGTCGTATCCGCAAATCTTCAGCGCCTGCTTGGCCTGGGTGCGGACCCGACGGTCGCAATCTCCCAATGCACAGGTCAACGCTTCGGTAATTTCCGGACTACAGCAGCAGGGATTCTTGCGAAATTGATCGCCGATTTCATCGGCAGCCTTGGCCCGAACGCGTTCATCGCTGTCGTTCAACGCGTAGACGAACGCAACCATGATCTCGGGGTTGCAGGTGCAGTTGAATTTAGCACCCAATTTACGAAGGGCAGCCCGACGCTTCGTCGCATAGCAGGCTGTTTGAGATTCGTAAATCAACTCGGCGATCACACAAGGATCGGCGTCACAGCAGTCATCCTTTGCACGACGCTCTTTGCAGCACTTTTCTTTGTCGCACTTTTCTCGGCAGCATTTTTCTTTGGGCTCACTGCAAGTCGTTTCTTCGACGTCGCATTCTTCTTCACAACGAACCAGACGATACTTGGGGAGCTTCGGCAACTTCGGCAAACGAAAACCGCTGTCGCAGCAGTCATCACGTCCGAACGAAGGAAGGCGGAGCTTCGGCAAGTGGAAGCCATCGTCGCAGACGTCGCAGCAATCGCGACCGAAAGTCGGCATACGGAGCTTCGGCAAGTGGAAGCCACTGTCGCAGCACTCGTCTTCACAGCAATCATTTCGTCCAAAGCTCGGCATACGCAACTTCGGCAGGCTGGGGAGTCGCATGCCGCTGTCGCAGCATTCGTCTTCACAGCAATCGTTGCGACCGAACGAAGGCATACGGAGCTTCGGCAAGTGGAAGCCACTGTCGCAGCACTCGTCTTCACAGCAATCATTTCGTCCAAAGCTCGGCATACGCAACTTCGGAAGCTTGGGGAGACGCAAGCCGCTGTCGCAGCATTCGTCTTCACAGCAATCGTTGCGACCGAACGAAGGCATACGGAGCTTCGGCAGTTTCGGCAAGCTGAAACCACTGTCGCAGCACTCGTCTTCACAGCAATCATTTCGTCCAAAGCTCGGCATACGCAACTTCGGCAGGCTGGGGAGTCGCA
>JAQCEJ010000017.1 GCA_027618475.1 Planctomycetota bacterium
ACGTTTCCTCAAACGTCTTAACGTCTCTCACACACCCACCAAATTGTCAAAGAGCAAACCACACATACGAAGCCCACCTCAATCGGGACTCTCTCCGCAAGTGTGATTGTTACGTACGCCATCATACAGGACCAAACTTGCCTGTCAATGGTTCTGAAAGAAAAAATGAGAATATCATAAATCCCGTTCATAAACGGTCGACAACTCGACGTTAACTCCTCAGATACCTCTGGTTATCGACGATCGCTTCATTGTGGAGGCAACACCATTATCGACTCGAATTTCCGCCTGACGAGTCGAATTCGAACAACTTTTTTTCGTATTCATTGTCTGTCTCTCGGATCGGAATTGCGATTTCCCGCGAGTGACATATACAATCCCCGCCTGAAAAGAACCTGTCCGTAAGCGAGACTTCACCCGGTAAACCGACGGATGAAAATGTCTCAAAAACCATGAAATAACAGTCATTTAGGGCGAAATCACTTCGCCGGAGTTTCGGGAGTATACATGCCGGGGCGTCAGATTCTGGTGACCGCCGCTCTGCCTTATGCCAATGGGCACATCCATCTGGGGCATTTGGTAGAGTATCTACAAACCGACATCTGGGTCCGTTTTCAAAAACTGCGGCAGAATCGTTGTCTTTACATCTGTGCCGACGACACCCACGGCACGGCGATTATGATCCGCGCTCGGCAGGAAGGGCGATCAGAAGAAGAACTTATCGCCGAAATGAAGTCGGCGCACCTGAAAGATTTCACCGGTTTTCAGATCGAATTCGACAATTACGGCAGCACCAACAGCGACGAGAATCGCGAGTTGTGTGCCCGCATCTGGAAGTCGATTCGCGAAGCGGACATCATTGTCGAGAAGTCGGTCGAACGGCTGTACGATCCCGAGATCAAAACGTTTCTTGCCGACCGATTTGTAAAAGGGAAATGCCCGAAATGCGGAGCCGCCGACCAGTATGGAGATAGTTGCGAGAAATGCCTCGCGAATTACAGTCCCACGGAACTCGTCGACCCCTTCAGCACAATATCGGGGACGAAACCCGAATTGCGATCGAGCACGCAACTTTTTGTGCGGATCGAAGACCTGCACCCCTTTCTCGAAGAATGGACGCAAACCGGCGAGCATCTGCAACCCGAGGTGTCGAACTTCCTCAAGCAGAATTTTTTGAGCGAACCGCTACGCGACTGGGACGTTTCGCGGCCCGCACGATACTTCGGTTTTGAAATCCCCGACAGCCCCGGCAATTATTGGTATGTCTGGTTCGATGCGCCGATCGGCTACATCGCTTCGACGTGGGAATGGTGCAAGCGTAATGGCGAAGATCTCGCTACATGGTGGAACGAACCCGGGACCGAGATTCATCACTTTATCGGCAAAGATATCACGTACTTCCATACGCTCTTCTGGCCCGCAATGCTGAAAACAGCGGGGTTCACTCTGCCGGCGAAGGTGCACATTCATGGGTTTTTGACGGTCGACGGCGAGAAGATGTCGAAGTCGCGCGGCACGTTCATTCTCGCCAGCACGTATCTGAAACATCTCGACCCCACGTATCTGCGGTATTATTTCGCCTCGAAACTCGGCCCGCGACTGGATGATCTCGATCTCAATATGGATGACTTCATCGCCAAGGTGAATAGCGATTTGGTCGGCAAGCTCGTCAATCTTGCCAGCCGGACGGCGCGATTCGTCGAGGGAACTGAACTGTCGGCGGAGTATCCGGATGACGGCGGCCTTTTTGCTGCCGGTGTTGCCAAAGGTGACACGATAGCCGAGGCCTATGAGCGATGTGATACCAACACCGTCGTGCGTGAAGTGATGGCACTTGCGGATGCAGCCAATCGATACGTCGACGACAAGCAGCCGTGGACTCTCAAAAAAGATCCTGCAAAACAGGGCGAATTGCGAGAGGCTTGTACGGTATGCCTGAATCTCTTTCGTCAGATCGTCGTCTATTTGGCTCCTGTGTTGCCGCAGTTGGTGCAGCAGACGCGAGAATTGCTCGGGGCACCGATTGCCGATTGGGCCGAGTCGCAGCAGCCGTTGCTGAGGACTCCAGTAAATCCGTTTCGTCATATGTTAAATCGAGTCGATAGAAAACAGGTTGATGCCATGATTGAAGAGAGCAAAGCTCCTACGTCCGAAGTGCCCGCCGGTGAAGCGACAACGAACGAGTCTTCCGGTGATGGTCTGGAAGCCCTCGAAAAGGAACCTTTGGTCGCCGAGAACTGCACGATCGACGACTTCGTAAAGGTCGATCTACGTGTTGCTCGCGTCGTCGAGGCAATGCACGTCGAAGGGGCCGATAAACTTCTGCAGTTGACGCTCAGTTTGGGTGGCGATATTCGCCGAAACGTCTTCGCAGGAATCAAGTCGGCCTATCAACCTGAGACATTAGTCGGCCGCTTGGTTATCGTCTGCGCGAATCTGCAACCACGGAAAATGCGATTCGGTGTAAGTGAAGGAATGGTTCTCGCCGCCGGGGCCGGTGGGAAGGAAATTTATTTGCTCGAACCCGACAGCGGTGCGATACCGGGTCAACGGGTGCATTGACCGACCCTCTGACAAATGTCGAAATGGTCGATTCAACTCGTATCGCGATCAATGACGTCGAGTAGGAAGCCTTGCGAGGACACGTCTGGCCAGGGTGGTCCGCGACAGATATATCGCAAAACAAATAAGGGTCATCGCGCCGAACAGGTGTGCGGGCCAGTCGCCGATGACACCGGTTTTCCATACCACGAGCCAGACGCCGATGGCGACGAAGAAAATCAACAGACTCACACCGTGCTGAAAACGCCACGCAAGGACTGGTTCGGCGATCAGACATAACAACACGATCCATAACAGAACCTTTGGAAATGTCGCCGGTGGAGTCGCAACCGTGCTGAATGTTCTCGTGAACGGTTGAAAGTCCGTCTGAAATCGCACCGGCACGTCGACAAAAATTTCTTTTTCGAGCGTACGCTGATCGAAATACGTCAAGTCGCTTTCGGATGCCGGCGGATGTACGGCGAAGAAGATCGGTTGTTGATCGGTCGATACGCCGGTGAGCTCATACACTCCGATTTTATCGGTTTTTTCGTAGATAATTGAATTTGAAAGAACACTTTGCTGGGAGGTTGTCGGTGTTTCCGAGATATTTGATGCCATCTCGTCCTTTGTAATTCCGGATTCCTGCAGCGTGAGTGTTTCACTGACACCGTCCGGACGTTTCAGCGTTGGATTTTGAACCGTAGCGCCAGACTGAAGAATCGGCCAGTGAAACGGTTCACCCGACATCAAATGCCTATGATCTTCGTTGCCGGTAACGGCATAACGGACAAGTTCGTTCATCAGCGGTGGAAAGCTAGGCCAAAGAACCCAAGTTCCCCAAGTGCGATCAAGTGATGTCGTCACGACCAGCACCTTACCGCGGCCACGCCTGTTTTCGACGATCATGGGATCGCCGGTGTCATATTTCAGCGCCACTCGCAACGACGCCGGATATGGTGCTTCAAGTTGGTAATACATCGAAACCCGACTCGTCTCCAACCCGGCATCGGGGTTACCGGCAAAGACTTTCAGCAGCGGATGCTCGTAGCCGATAGGGTCGAACGCAAACAAAGCCGGCGCATCGCCGAGTTTGCCATTACGATTGCCCAGTCTGGTGGGAAGAATTCCCTTGCCATCACGATAGAGTATGTCGTTATATGCTTCGGGAATCACCTGATCGCCAAGAGCAAGAATCAAGCCCCGACCGCTCTCAACAAATTTTTCGAGAATATCGACTTCGCGAGCGGTCATAGTGGCGACGTTGCAAACGACAATGCACGAAAATCGTGACAAATCCGTTGCCACCAGTTCTCCATCTCGAATGACCTGCGGCCTGATCCAGTCACGGACCGGTATGTTTTTTTCACCAAAGCGGGGAGCCAATGCGAGTTCAGCAAAATACGTCGCCTGTTGTGACCGCTCGCCTGAAATTTTTCCATTCACCATAAGTACCGGAAGTTCATCGCGGCAATTGATGATTCTCCAGCGCCGATTGTCGGCAAGCAATGCGTCGTCTCCCAATCGGGACTCGATAAAATACGCCCCCGATTTGGCGAATTGGGACTGAAATTCTACGGTTGCTTCACCTCCGACGGCGAGTTGCAGCGTCTTCGAATCGGTCAGGCGACCATTGATGAAAAAATCGACCGGGACTATTGTGGCGGCTGCTTCACCCCAGTTTTTGACGGTGACCGTCCAGCGGACGGGTTGCTCTGTCGTGATGAGTTCGTCTTGCGAACGACATTCGGTGATCGCCAGATTTGCAATTCGGGATTGCTCGGGACCGGCATCGATGCAGGTGACTTGTGCCAGTTCGCTCAATTTCTTGAAAAGCGTTCGCAGTGAATTCGCTGCGTTATCGGTTGGGGATTTCCAGTTCGTTTGCTGAAAATCAGAGAGCAGATAGATTTCTTTGTGCTGAAACTGGGAGGCTGATTCGAGAAGTCCGATCGCTTCGTCGATCGACTGCCCCCACGATCCGGGTTCTTCGGACACGGCGAGACGGTCGATTTCGCTCACAATTTCGTCACGGAGAAAACCGTGTTGTCGCACGAGAACGCGCGGGTGACCGGCCGTCCGAATAATCTGCACACTGTCTCCCGGCCGGCTCGAATCGATGATCTGATACGCTAACGACTGGGCACGCGAAAACGGTGAGGTGTCTCCCGTACGGATTCCCATGCTGAGCGTCGTATCGAGAATCAGTACGCGCTGTGTAGGTGTTTCAGCGGGGAAAAGTGGACCGAGCTCCTGTCCGCTCGGCCGGGCAAACGCTGTCACGAGAAGCACAACGGCAAGGGTTCGCAGAAACAAGAGCAACCACTGTTCCCACTTGAGTCGCCGGGCATGTTTTCTGGATGCCGCCAGTAAAAACCGCATCGCTGCCCATGTGGTGACCTGATAACGCCGACGGAAGAACAAATGAATGATGAGTGGTATCGCCGCAGCAAGCAGTCCCCAGAGCATCCAAGGTTGTGCAAATCCGTAAGCGAGCATACGAAAGAGAAGTCCGTGGTGAAGCGGTTTGAATTCGTGAACGATGAACGGTCGATTATCGATATGATACGTTGAGCCTGAGAGGATGTGTAGTCGTTTAAAGAACGGCGACGAAACTGGGTGACATTGTTAAACGATGGAGGCTGGTCTAAAAGCTCTGACTGAGATGTCCATGTCTGCGACGACGTCTCGGCTTCACAGGGATCAGCCGCAATTGCACCAATGGAGATCATTATTTGTTGGATGTATCAAGAACGATGAATGCCCTCTTCAGAAACGCTCACAAGACGCATCTCGATTACGGAGTCTCCTTAAAAAAACGAACCGTACCAATCGCGCCGCTGAGGATGCCGGAGCCTGTGATCCAGAGAACCAAAATCAACAGGGCAAGCGACGTGAGCCAAAGGAAAATGGCCTTACGTGTCGCCGACTTCGCCTTTTTGGCTTCCCACCAATTGCGAGGACGAACCCCTTGCGCTAGAAATGCCGCAATTCCAGAGAGATTGACGCAGATGACGTTCGTCCCCGTCAGCAGCAAGGCATTCATCGACGGTATGAAATAGCCTGCACCCAATAAAATTCCCGATGTAATCAGCGGGGGCATCAGCGCAACGGCAACCATAACGCCAATGACCGGACCAGATAAGCCACGCGTAAACGCCAACGTACCAGCGGTACCGGCGCAAATGGCGAGCAGCAGGTCACCCAGTCCGACGTTCGTGCGGGATGCGATCGCCGGGATTTCCGGGTTGATGGTAAAAATCATGCCGATGACGACGGCGAGTAAAAACGCCGAGGTCACACCCACGACATTTGTGAGCAGGGCGCGTTTTAGCAAGTTCATATCGCCAAGGGTCGTGGCGAGGGCCATGGCGACGTTCGGTCCGAGCAGCGGAGCGATCACCATGGCACCGATGATAACGGGAGTATCGTTTCGCATGAGCCCGACGGCGGCGACGATTGCCGAGATCACCGTCATCGCTCCGAATACTCGCGTGACACCGATCCCCTCACAAATTTGTGAGTAGAGTTCTTCGCGGCTGATGCGTCCTGCGATCTTGGCTTTGTCGTTATTTTCAGTGGTTTCTGAAGACGCGTCATCGATCTGTTCAGCGTCCTCTTTGTTTTTGCGAGGGAGGGCCGCTTCGACGGGAAACAGAACCACATGAAACCCGTCAACCCCCGAAAATTCATGCTCGAATCGATCCATAATCGGTTCGGTTTCTTCGACGTGAACAAGCAGGTTTAACACGTTCTGGTCGGCCTGCTCATCATGCCAACGGCCAAGAACCTCTTGCTCTTTCAGGATTTCGTCGGCTCTCGTGCCGGAACCTGCGGGGACGTAAATCTGTATTACGCGTAACGGCACGGAGACATGTCCTATAGCGGGCGACGGGCGAAATCGATAGGGCGACACAACGTCGGCGCGATTATATCATGTGAGAACTCGCTGCCGCTATGCTCGCGACGTCGTGACTGAATTCCATCAGTTTTGACCGCTGTGAGAAACGCGACGGGTGAAAAGAGACGTCACTCCACGGCAAATTTTTGCACCCGGTCGTTCATCGTGTCGGCGACGTAGAGATTGCCGGTGCTGTCGATTGCCATGCCGTGCGGACGGTAGAATTGGCCGGGGTCGGCTCCTTCACCACCCATGCCGCAGAGGTATTTGCCATCGTTGGTGAAAAGTTGCACGCGGCTATTGGTGGCGCTCACCCAGACGCGGTCTTGCTTATCGAGGCAGAGGGCGATCGGTCCGCCGAAACTTGGCGTGCCGTCTTTATTGAGCGGAGGAGGGCCAAACCCGCCTGGCTCGCTCGACTCGCTCCCCCACATGCCGAGGAACTTTCCCTCGGGTGTAAACTTCGTCACACGATCGAGAGCCGCATCCGTTGTGTAGATATTCGAATGGCTGTCGAATGCCACAAACTGCGGACCGGCGAAGCGGCCGCCGGGAGATTGATCACCGCCGAACTGCCCTGGTTCGAAGCCGAGCGACCCAAATTGGCCGACGTATTTTCCCTCTTTCGTAAATTTCTGCACGCGGCTGTTTCCCTGGTCCGGGACGTAGATCAAATTGTCGGGACCGACGGCGACCGAGCCGGGCAACAGAAACTCACCATCGCCGGAGCCCTTCGTTCCCCATTCGCGAAGCAGTTCACCGGCGGACGAATACGCCGCAACTTTGTTGCTGTTCCAGTGTCCGACGAAGACGGTTCCTTCAGCATCGACGGCGATCCCGCCGACATGCGGCTGGACTTTGAACATGCCGAGAAATTTTCCGTCGGTCGAGAATTTTTGAATCCGTTCGTTGCGGAATTCGCCGGTGTAGATGACGTCGTCGGGTCCGATGGCCAGTCCGACGCAGGCACTGAATTCTCCCTCTTTTTCTCCGTGCTCGCCCCATTCGAGCAGGAATTTGGGCGTGGGAACATCGTCGCCGAAGGCGAAACGAGAGTGCAACAACAGTGCGAAGGAGCCGAGACCGGTAGCGAGAAAGTGTCGGCGGGAAACATGCGATAGTGTGGCAAGTCGCGTGTTGGCGGTCATTTACATACCTCAAGTCGGAGGGGCGATACGCGGTACATTAAAACTCCACCTCCAAGAACTTCCGGCTGGCTTCCGTTGCATATTCATGTCCCCCGCTGTGAACGTGAAACGCGACGTTCTTGCATGGGGCAAGGAATTTTTGGGTGAGATGATCGGTCACTTCGATGCGGTACGTGCCAACTTCCTGTTCGCCGTAGCTGAAGAGAAACTGTGTCGGCATCTTTTGAATCTCATCGCGAATCGTTTCGTAGCTCCAATGCTTGCCGACGCCGGGAATGATGATTTGATTGTGCCCCGACCAGAGGGCCTTTTGATTGATGATGGAAAAGCCCGAGGCGATGACGGCGACATCGGGCCGCGATTGCAGAATATTAAGAATCGCGGCTCCGCCCCCTTGCGATAAACCGGCCACAAGAAGTTTGTCGTATTTGTTGTTGAGATATTTCGAAAACGCCAGCGTGCTTGCGATGTAATGGGCGGAGTACGAACCGCCGTTTTCGAGATGCCAGTTGACGAAGAAATTGGTGTTCAGCTTTTTCTCGCCGTTATGAATGGCGAGGCAGTCTTCATTCGGTTTGATGAAAATATAACGGTCGGCCCGGTCGCCGACCGCCTTAACGATGCCGACCTGATTGCTTTTCGGGTTTTCTTCGTACATTCCCGAAGCGAGATTGAACGCGCTGCCGGGAATCAAGAGAGCGGCTTTGGTGCTGCCGCCACTGACGAGTTTCGTGTAAGCATAGGCGTCGAAGGTGCGGTCGGCGAGGTGGTAGGTGAGCTTCAGCAGCGTCGTCTGGCCGTCGTCGATCGTCATCGGTTCGGCGGCGACGATTTCGATGTTCTCGTAAGCATCGAAAAACGCCTCAACCGGTAAATACATCAACTGATTTGCCGCATACAGTTCGTCGATCGTCGCGATAGGGGGATGAATCTGCTCACCGGAGATAAGCGGATCGGTGAAAGCGTGTTGTATGAGCTCGTGGTCGTTGGCGGAGGGTTCACCCGCAGGAAGCAATTGAGCAAATGACGCGATTGCAATTACAACCGAAAAGCATGCACAACGGAACGTCGTAAGCCGTTTCATAAAGGAACCTCCCACGCGACTTTCGTCGAAAGCATAGATCCGTGATGTCTTCCGATACGACTACGGTCACGTCAGGCCGAGAATCGGGTCGCCGTGGTAGACGTGGTGGGGGCGGTCGAGGCTGTCTTTCCAGGCGATCGTCTTCGGCAGACCGAGGGCCTCGAAAATTGTGGCGGCCATGTTTTCCGGGGTCTGTGGGTCAGCAACCGGGTAGCCGCCGATCTTGTCGGAGGCTCCGATGACCGTGCCTCCTTTGACGCCGCCCCCCGCGAAGAAGACGCTTTGCACCGCTCCCCAATGATCGCGGCCGGGACGTTTTGATTTTGCGCCGGGAAAGGTGAACGTCTTCGGTGTGCGGCCGAATTCGCCGGCGACGACGATCATCACGTCATCCAACATGCTGCGCTGATCGAGATCGTCGATCAGTGCCGAGATCGCACGATCGGTCGGCGGCAGGAGAAATTCACGCAAATTCTTGAACGCGGCTTCGTGCGTGTCCCACGATTCGTCGTTGCCAAGATTGACCTGCACAAGGCTGACTCCCGCTTCGACGAGCTGGCGGGCCATCAGCAGCGACCAGCCGAACGAATTGCGACCGTAACGATCTTGACTTTTTTCGTCGGCGGCGTGCACGTCGAGTGCCTTATGCACGACGCCTCCCATCAGCATCGAGACGGCGTTCTGCCGATGGCGGTCGAATTCGCGGACGGTCGCGGCGCGATCGAGTTCGCGACGCTGCTCTTCGAGCGAAGCCAGAAGGTCGATGCGGCTTTGAAACTGGTCGTGTAAGAGTCCCTGCGCGAGTTCGAGTCGCGGGGCTTCGAATTTGTAGTTTTCGGGGGTGACAGCTCCTTCCCAGCGCTGGAAGCCATATTCAGGGAATGCACCATGAACATAGGTGGTGTCGCGATAATTGCTCGCCTCGATAAACCAGGGGTCGTACTTCGACCCCATCTCGCCGGCAAACTGGCCGGGGATGGTACGCCCCGAGACGTGAATCAATTTTTCGGGTAGAACCGCCGCAGGGGGCAAATTGTTACGCGACGGGACGATGCCGTTTACGAGCGAGCCCAACGTGGGGTAATCGTGTGGTGTCGGCTTATTACCGTCAAAGCCGATCGGCGTCGGCGTGCGGCCGGTGAGCATCACGTGATGGCCGATCGAGTGTTCGTTATAGGGATGTGTGAGCGAGCGTACGAGCGCCCATTTGTCGCTCATTGCGGCGAGCATCGGCAGGTGTTCGGAGATGAACAGTCCGGGTGTGTTCGTGGCGATGGGCGAAAACTCGCCACGGATGTTTTCGGGAGCTTGCGGTTTGGGATCGAAGCTCTCGTGCTGGGCCAGACCGCCGGAAAGAAAAATATAGATGACCGCCTTGTGACGTCCCGATGACCACGGTGTTACTTCTGAAGGCACCGAATTTTCAACCGCCAGGGCGCGCAATCCGGAGACATGATTCATGCCGAGGCCCAAGAGGCCGATCGAACCGATCTGCAGCGCAGTTCGGCGAGGGATTCGAGGATGAGAAAACCGTGAACTCTGGAACGTCGGCGGCATCGAGCGAGTCTCCCAATTGCCGATTACAAATTCGTCGAATGAAGTCTGTCAATCACCTTAGGATTATAACCAATGATGATTCATAAATGAATCTTAATCTGATGACGTTTGCGAACGAACAGCCCGGTTGTGGAATTTTCGCAGAACGACAAAAAAGCCCTTCTCTCGGCGAGAGAAGGGCTAAATATCATTATGTTATCGATCGTGTGAATGACAAAGTGACTGTTATCCGGCTTCGACGACAGTGTGGATCGTCATCGTCTCCCTCTCATCCCCGGAGCACCACCTGCTCCGGCCGCACCGCCAGGCATTGCACCGGGCATCGCACCGGCTCCTTGCATACGTAAGGGGTTTCTGCCGCGTCCTCTCCTGCCAGACTCCATGGCTCCGGCACCGGCAGCCATTCCTGGACGCGCACCGAGTAGCTCGTCGAGTCCGCCTGCGTCTTCGGCTGAGTCGGCGTTCTTTATCGCGTCCTTTAGGGATTCGTAAGGTTTCTGTTCGAGTTCGAGCAAGGCCTTGGCCCTCTTGTGCTCTCTGGCGGTTGCCACGGGGTCAATCGAGGCCAGTTCACCGTAACGGTTCATGATGAGCGCCCGGTCAACGACACCGATGCGTCCTCGCTGCTTCGCATTGAGTTGCAGATCGGGGTGTTCATCCCGATCGAGAACAAGTTGTTCGCGGGCATCGACCAGCACGTCTCCCGAATCAAACATGACCTCTGCTTCTTCGAAAGATTGTTCGAGCGGTTTGAGAACATGTGCCGTGGCTTCACCGCCGATGATCTGACCAAATTTCACATTCAAGATGTTGTTGATGAACGTACCGGTTTCGGGATACCACTGATAGATGTCGAACTTGGCACCGTCGGTCGTACTCCCTCTGATCTGCACATTGTCCATGAAATACTGCACGTCCTTTTTGACATACGACGGATTGCTCGGTTCGCTCCAAGGCGTTTCGCGCGTTTCACCTTCGATGACGGAGGGGTCGATCACATCAGTAATCGGACGTTCGAAGTTGGGATTGCGCACTGTCAATTTGACACGGTAACGGTAAACATTTTCCGGAGCGACTTCGAAATCGAAATAGCGGAACAACAACACACGGCCTTGTGCCTGAACGCGGGTCTTAATGCTGTCCATCAAGGCCTTTTCTCGCTTGTCGGGATCCATCTCCTTTTCAAGCAGATTCAGAAAATCGTTGCCGTATTGTCCGTTACGGTTGAACATCACGTCCTGGCGAATGCCGCGAATATCTAAGACCGTGTCAGCAAAACCTCCTGGCTTGGCTGTGAAGCGTTTGCCTTCCTGATTGTCCATTTGCTGATACTGTTCGATCAACTTCTGGTTGATCTCGATTTCGCGTTCCATTTCTTCGGGACTGAGTTCGTAGTTTCGCACCTGCGGGTGGGAAGCGACATCTTCGGTCCAGTATCCTGCCCCTCGCGCCGGCAAGGGCATCGTGATCACGTTATCGGTAATGCCGCTGTCGACGACATCGGGATCAAAATCAGACGTCTCGGCAAGAACATCTTTTGCACGCTGTATGTTCAGAGGTTCCCACGGCCCCCATCCCTCTTCGCCGAGAACAGCCGTTTGACGTTCGAGTGTGAAATCGAGGAATTCCAGGAGTTCCATCTGAGCGTTGATGGCTTGATTCGTGGCATCGGCGATTTTGTCGCGTTGAGCCATAATGGGAAACACGCCACGGACCGCCACAAAGCGAACGCCGCGACCTTTGCCCGTGGGGCCAAGACTGGAAAAGCCTCCGAGACCGCCTCCCCGAGGCATTAATCCACCATCCTGGGCGAGACCACCAGCTTTTCCTGGCATGACGTCTGCTCCCGCACCAGGTCTCCCTGCACGACCTCGACCGGCCGCACCTCCAGCTTTAGCCGCCAGAGCCCCTGCTGGATCACCCGCTTTGCCGGCCCCAGCAGCAGCCCCAATCCCAAAGGTGCCGCCCCCAACCGAATTTCGCGGGGCAAAACGAGGATCGAATTCTTCGGGTTCTTCGCCTTCGGGATACACATTGGGATCGTACATGTCGAAGTCATCTTCGGGGAGACGTTCGCTCAAAATAAACGTTCCAGACGTCGCTGCAAGATCCTGCACGAGCATCCATTCCGGCTCGGTGATCGGTACCTTTTTCTTAATGAGCGGCCAACTCGGCCCTTCGTTTCCATAAACCCATTTTCCCACGTCGACACCGGTCACCAGCGTCTCCACCTGTTCAACAATATTTGAACCGACTTCAAATGATTTTTTCTTCTCTTCGGGCCAGGTGCTGCTGAGGATTTGTCTTTTTGCATTGTCGGTCAGCTGTTGCAATTCCATCGGCTCTTTTGCGAAACCTGACCAACGTGTGCCGACTAACGAAAGAAGGACAATGAAGGCAAAAAGCCCAAAAACCATCTTTTCCAGATGATCGATGGCAAATTGCTTGTAGTCCATGTTTTTCAGTTTGGCGGTCAGATTTTTCATCGTTTCACTCCGCGTCGTTACGTTCCAGAACAAACAGGGGAACGGTTGGCGTCTTAACAGTATTTGAAATCAGGTGTCGATTTTCGGTCGTCGAATGTCATTTACCGAAACGAGATGCAGGCTTGATCACGACTCCGATTCGGTCGTATCCGTCCCAGATTCCGTGGCCGGTTTGTCATCGTCAGGTGATTCTGTTGACGAATCTTCCAAATCGCTCTCGGAGTCATCGGGATTCGACTCATCTGTCGCCGGTTCGTCGTCGCTGTTCTCGTCGTCGGTATTCTCACTCTCGGACCCGTCATCCTCCGATACCGGTTCGGAATCGTCCGCAGAGGGTTCGCTGTCCGATTCGGACATCTCTTCCGTCGATTCGTCATCGGCTGCCGGCTCTTCACCGCCATCGGACACGTCCGCTCCACTGGCAATCACATCTCGGGGAGGGGGCGATGTCCCGGGGGTTGTTTCTTTAGCTTCGACCGGACGGTAAATCGTCATTAATCCGGCGATGGCCACGGTGCAGAGATCGGGATCAGACAACGCCGACTGAGCAACCGCTTCAAAATCACCGGTATCCTGTGCACTGGATCCTGGGCCGGTGCGGAACGAGTCTCCCCCTTTGGCGGCCCCCAGCGGACCTCGACCTGCTCCTGATGATGCACGATTCCCCAAGGGACCACGAGACGATCCCATTCCGCGACCTCGGGTCGAAGCCTGACCGGCTTCACCCATACCACCAGGAAGTCGCGACCGTCCCATCGGACTGCGACTAAATCCACCACCAGACGTATCGACGTCGTCCATCATCACATCGGCCTGCTGAACGCGTACAACGCGGACGGGGTATGGGCTATTCGTCAATTCCACAATTAATTCAGGGACATGACGGATCTCCATCACGACTTGCAGATAAAACCCGCGGGTTTTAAACGGCATGTCTTTGTCATCGTCGACGTAGCGGATCAATTTTGTCGTACCTCCAAAGTTGGCGCCTGCGGCTCCTCCCGCCGCACCACCGGCTGCTGCCCCCGGAGTACCAGCGGCACCGGGCATATCCCCCCCTGCTCCTCCCGCCGTTGACGCACTTTCCTGGCTGCCGAATTCATCTTCCGGGGGAAAGTCAGCCGGTGCGGGTCCACCCCCACCCATGCCGTTCGCTCCGGTACCGACTCCTCCGCGTGACATTCCGATCGCCGGTCCGCCTGCTTTGGCATCCGCCGCGCCACCGGGCATTCCAGCCGCACCACCGGCCGCCCCCGCTGCTCCCCCCGCTGCGCCGCCACCTGGAGACGTTTTTGAACCACCACGAAATTCGAGAATTTCCACCGAACGAATTGGCGATTCGGTGAGTCTCGACGAGTTGGCATTGACGCGATGGATCGATTCCAACATCGCTTTCAGCAGCCAGACATCTTCCTGGGCATCCCACATCTCTTCAGCTGTCGGAGCGTAGTCTTCCCACAACTCATCATCGATGCGCGGTGCACTGTATTTGTCAAACAGCACCAGTCCCTCGCCGGTCTGGTAATTGTAAGGATGCACCGTCTGAAACACTTTGTCCCATGTCGTGAAATAACTCGTACGAAACAGGTCGCGCGCGTTGTTGGAGGGATCACCGCGATAGGGAATCTTGGCCATCATATCTTTGATATTGTCCGGCCAGAACATCAATCGTTCTTGCGAGTGCCACAGGAAATTTGCAGATTCTTCGTTCTGCTTCTCGATCGATTTGTTGATCTCCGTCAGTCCCTCCGTCCAACTATCGTTCGGTGTATCGGTCGAGGGGATGCTGTCGAACGCCGCTTTCAGCGCCGTCTCGCGATCGTCGATCTGTTTCGTCACGGCGGCGGAGGCCATCCACCAACCGATCAAGGGCAACAGGATCGCCGGTGCCGAGATGATCCAGAAACGATGGGTCAGAATGGGTTTCAGTTTATCCATATCAGTCACCTTCAGACTCTAAACCAACAAAGGGTCGACGTGTGCGATCTACATCCATTCGCCAATTGTAAACTGTGCCGATAACGACACTCGATAATCCAAGACAGAACAACTTCAGGCGTCTTCTACCAAAACGATTTTCCAAAATTCTGCGGGTCATACCCGCGTGAAAATGAGCCCGGCATCTTACTCGCCCGCTTTTTCTTCATTTATGTCGGCTGCCGGTGCGGAATCCGACGGAGGTGCAGGTTGAGCCCCTTCCGCGGGTGCCGCAGCCGGCGCTCCGGCTATTGGATCGATATCCGGTCGTTCGGAACGGGGTGTTGGCTTCCATATGAATTCCAACGTAAATTCCGTCATCGTGCCTTTGACCATTTCGGGTTGACTGGAGTTCGGGTCATAACCCCCTAATGTGGGATCAGTAACTCGAAGATCCACGGGAGAGGGGGCACCGCTATTACGTGCACCGCGCCCCGGCAGCCCACCTGCACCTTTAGCGGTTGCTCCAAACCCCGCGCCAGGGAATGCCCCTCGACCTGCCCCTGGAAATCCTGCGCCTCCCGGAACACCCGCTCCCCCCCGACCGGGCATCAGACCGCCACGACCGACATCCATCGCCCCTGGAAATCCTCCCGCCAAATCTTGAGAATTGCCACGAGGGTCATACTGAATCGGTTTCGATGTGGGATTGCGCGTCACCACCGGATGGGTGATTCCGATCTTACGCACGGGAACTTCACCCACCCCCTGATCGGGAGTCACCACCCAGCTTTGCAGATTCTTGATCAGCGTTTTCCCGATGTAAAGAACGCCCTGCTCCGACGTATCATTTTTGTCGTGACGGTAATGAACCCCTTCCAGCTTGAAGACATAACCCTCACCCTCCGGGGGGGCGTCCTTATCGGGGTTGCCGTCCACGTTCATACGGTCTTTCGTAGTTTGAGGCAACGCCTCATACCACACCTTCAGATCGGGAACTTTCTCACAGGTGATACTGTGAATCTTCATCCGTTTGCGTTCCGAAATATCGATATCTTCGGGAAGATTCAGCGGATCGCGCGGCAGACAGGCGTTAATCGCACGATAAATCTCTAACCAGTATTCGCGGGTATCGATATTGCCGACCAGTTTTTGGCCGGTTTCCTGCAAGGTCTTGTATTTCCCTTCCGCCGTACCGTACGACGCCTTATAGCCATCCATTTCACCTTTCACCGATGCGAGATTCGCCTCGGCAACCGACCACTTTTCGGTACTCACAGTAGCCGCCACCCGGGCATTAAAAATCATAGAGATCGAAAACCCGACCAGCAGCGTCGCCGCGGTCGCAACGGCCCACGGTTTCTTACGGCGAATCTTGCGAGCCGTTATCAATTCCGGCGGCAGCAACGACGTGTGAATGCTCGTCAACTTGAGAGACTGCAATCCGAGACCGTAGGCCACGCCGAAACTCATGACGTTTTCCTGCATGAGCGGCGCATTCAGGACGGCGTCACCGATTGCCGCATGAAAGGTCTCCACGCGTTCAACGTCGTATTGCAGATTTTGTTGCAGAAATTTCTGCAGGCCGGCGAGTTTGAAGCCGTTCCCCAGTCCCAGCACTTTGACGATTTTCGAATCGCGATTGACGCTTGAGAAAAATCCGATCGACCGCTGAATTTCAGCGACATAATCGTTGAATACGGGCCGGAGCGCCTGAAAAACCGCCCTCGGATCGGGAGACTTCGTTGCGTTGCACTTGAGATGTTCGGCTTTGGCGAACGTCAGCTTCATCTCTTTGGTCAATGCCCGGGTGAAATGATTCCCGCCGATGGGGACGTTGCGAATCCAGATTTTCTTACCGTTGGAAATCAGGATTGTCGACGTATCGCAACCCATATCGATGAGCATCGTAAATTCATCTTCGGCAACATCGTCCTCTTTTGATTTGATTCCCAAATGATCGTAGGACAGCAAATTGAACATTGCCAACGGGGCAATCTGAATCAGGTCGACTTCGATCTTGGCGTTGGTATAGGGCTTGAGGTGATTCATAACCTGATCGCGCTTCATAGCGAACAGGCCGACCTCGGCGTCGAGAAGGTAACCGCTTTCTTCCGTTCCGCTGCTGAGGGGCTGGTAATCCCAGATGACATCGTCGAGGTCGAAAGGAATCTGCTGCTTCGCTTCGTATTTTACGATCTCCGCAACTTTGCCCGCCTCAACCGGTGGCAACTGAATGAAACGTGCCAGCGCTGTTTGTCCCGGCACACTCATCGCGACCACATCGCCCCGGACGTCGTTGCGAGAGAGAAATTTCTCGAGTGCCTGTGCGATCAATTCCTCAGGGACGGCGTCGGGCTGGCTGAGAATTTTCGCATGAGGAATGTAATCGAACGCCAATGCCATCACTCGATCGGCACCGTCGTTGTACTGCAGTTTGATCGCCTTGAGGCCGGCCTGGCCAATATCAATGCCCCAAACGGCTCGGGTTTCCGCCATGACCTGAATTCCTGATCGAGAGGTGAAAACGAGAAAACATCAAGTCGGCATCTCCGCATTCGAACGAAATCAGGAGACATCGACCTAAGCTAAAGCTACCACAGGGTTTCAATATCTGTCAACCAAAAAGGACCGAAGTCCTCTGTTCGCAAGAACATAGTTCCCCAATTTGCGGTCACTTTCCCTGTGAAAATATCAGTTGTGAGAATTCTATCAGATTTGTCAGGAATGATGACGTCAAAATAATTCGCGAACGGGAAAATCCCAGAGAAATAACCCAGAGAAAAAACATTGTGAGCCCGTCAACACTCGCATCGACAATTTCACACGCTCCGGTCCACACGGGCTGAACCGGTCTGCCGTTCTCGATTCAGTCGACCTTCGCGTTCACGACTATTGCAAATATTCCTCATCCTTTGCCTCCCAGCTTCATCTATTGTGACGCACTTGTAACCGAAAAGTTCCAGAAATATGGCGCCTCTCTACTTTTTATAAGAACAGATTCGATATCGGTCTCATGTCCCGATGCGGAATGTCGTTGATGATCGACCGGAGAGCAGACAAAATCGGATGGAATTCGTTATGATCCATTGATTGTGTTCCTCGATTCATGAGGATATTCCGGATGATGCCGAAACGATAGAAAAACCATCGCCCAGACATTCAAAGGCTTTATTGAAGATGAGATATGACGACATCCTCATTTTGATTTCCAGTCATTCGCTGGAAGACCTCCCTTCTGACCTGGGTGAGGAAGATGCCGCCAGTCTGCTCAACGCATTTGCCGTCGGCTGGCACCCGGTATGCCTTGCCTCAGCCGGAGTGATTCCGAGTTGGCACCGCGCCGACGTTCCTCCCGAACTCACCGCGAATCGACTAATCATCGTCCCCAACAATTGCAAAAACCTGCTACCTGGCGGTTGGGCCGACCACGCCCGTAAAAAGGGTGGTGTCGTCATCACGGGAATGTCCGATCGCCAGAAAATGCTCGACGCCCTTCTCGAACCGTGCGAAATCGAATCCCCCGTCGATCCTGAACTTGTCAAGGATTTTCTCGCGCTGGGAACCTGTTACATTCTTCTGGAACTTCTCACCCGTCAAATGCACCACTTCAGCAGTATGGATGAAATCCACCTGCAACGCGAAGCGGTCGCTGCTGCGAAGGCCGCCGTTGCCAACGATCACGACGGGGCGGTCTCTCATCTCCGTTCGGCGTTTGAAGTTCTGCTAGAAGCCCGCGAACGATTCTTCCCCGTCGATTGTTATCTGCTCGACCTTTGCCTCATCATTCCCCGCTGGGCCAACGAACATTTCGAGCAACTGCTGGCCCGCAACGAGACATTCAACCTGCTCGTTTCCGGGGAGGATCTCGAAACCATCGCAGCCGAAAAACCGGACATGATCTCCCGTTGTCGAGAACTCTGCGAGCAAGAGTTGCTTGAATGTATCGGCGGCGAATGGACCGACCCTCTGCTGCCGTTGCTCTCGATCGATTCGGTTCTCTGGCAGTTTCAGCGCGGGGGGCAGGCGTTTCAAAACGTCCTCGGAAAATCTCCCAAAACCTGGGGACGACGACGTTATGGTGTGCATCCGGCGCTGCCGCAAATTCTCACGCGGTTCGGGTACACCTCAGCGATGCACCTCGTACTCGACGACGGTCTGTATCCCGACGAAGAATTCAGCAAGCTCCGCTGGCAAGGCTGCGACGGCACGGTGATTGAAGCCATTTCACGAATACCGCTCGCCGGCGACAGCGCCAGCAGTTACCTCCGCTTTCCCGCTCGCATGGCCGAGTCGATGCAACACGATCAAGGGACTTCGCTCATTCTCGCCCGTTGGCCCGACCTGCGCACGCCGTGGCTCGAAGACCTTCGCCGTATGAACAAGTATGCCCCGGTGCTTGGGCGGTTTGCCACCTTCGAGCAATTTTTTCAGGCGACCGATTCTTCGGGCCGATTGATGACCTACGAGGCGAAAGATTATCTCACACCAAGTCTCATTCACGCCGTCGCCCGGCGCGAGTCGTTCCCCGTACAACGGCATGTCGAATGCCTTAGTCGACGACATCTGTTCGACGTGGCGAGAAATTGTTCGATGCTCTCTTCGGTCCTGATGCGAAAATCTCTTGACCGGCCTGAGTTCAAATCGCTCGAAGAAAAAATCGAAAACGCCGGTCCCGATATTGCCGAGCCTCTCGAAAAATGGACCGACGCCGATCAGGCCGTGCTCGACCAATGGGAGTTGTCGGCGCATGAACTGGCCGATGTCATTCTCTCGACCAGCACGCAAGACACGCCGGGCTATCTTTTGATCAACACACTTTCCTTTCCTCGAACGGTTTCAGTTTCCTTCCCCACCGAAGCCGAACTCACCGCCGCAGCCGAAGTGGGGCGTACCGAGAATGCGACGGAAACGTCGCCATCGATAGATTCAAACGTCGTCAACGATGCGCCGTACGGACCGATTCAAACGGGGGGTGAAGTGAAAACCGTGCAATGGGAAGAACAACGCCGTCTCGCAACGGTCGCATGTCCGGGTTTGGGTTTCACATGGATTCCGCAAATCGCTGACGAAACCAACGCGACCACCCCCTCAAAAACGCTGCTAGCCGAGCATAATTTGCTCCGCAACGAACTTTTTGAGGTCCACATTCACGACGGGACCGGCGGCATCGCCCGCATAAAGGGGCACGGACGAAGTCCGACACGACTGAGTCAGCAGCTCACGTTTCGATATCCGAAAGAACGCCGTTACCACGTTCCCATCGCCGGCACCGATGAGCACGAAGAGGTTAAGACCTTTTATGCGACGATGGTCTGCCGCGATTCGAATGTCACATCGACCGGTCCTGCGATGGGCGAAATTCAGACAGCGGGGGAGATCATCGACCCCGAACACAACACAGTGCTCGCGAAATTTCATCAGACTGTCCGCGTCTGGCGCGCCCGGCCGGTGATCGACGTCGATATCGAACTTTCTGAAGTGCAAATGCCCGATGGCGACCCGTGGAGCAACTACTTTACCTCGCGCTTTGCGTGGAACGACAGCGCTGCCGCCCTTACGAGAGGAATGCTCGAAGGGGCTCATGGCATCAAGATGGAACGTTTTGAAGCCCCGTATTATATAGAGATCGCCGAGGATGAAATGCGCACGACGATTCTCACTAAAGGGTTGCCGTTTCACCGCAAAACCGGACCTAGAATGCTTGATACGATTCTGATGCCCGAAGGAGAACAAACTCCGCACTTCAGTTTTCAGGTGGCGATCGACGCCGAATTTCCGATGCAGGCGGCTCTCGATGCGTTTTCGCCGGTCGTCATGTTGCCGACCAAGCGAGGCTGGGGATCCGAAGGTCGCAGCGGTTGGTTTTTCCACGTCGATGCCCATAACGTCCTCTTGACGACGATCATGGACGCCCCCACCGATGTACCGATCACCTCGGCGATATGGGACCAATACGATCAGCCGAAACTTCCCGGAAAAAGAGCCTACGCCGTCCGTTTGATAGAAACCGAAGGCCGCGCCGTGCGAGTGAAACTCCGAGGACTCGAAACCCCCGACTTCGCCCGCCAACGCGACTTCCAGGGACGTACCGTTTCGGAACTCGCCATCATCGACGACGCCGTACAAATCGATCTGACGGCGTACGAGATCGCTGATATTGAATTGAGATTCGATAATTGAACCGCAATCCGCCACTTACTGATGTTCATTAATAACAATTTGATAAAGATATAGATCAGACCTATGATCGTTACCATCGACGGACCCGCAGGATCGGGAAAAAGTTCGGCAGCCAGAGGACTGGCAAAACGGCTGGGGTTTCGGCTGCTCGACACCGGAGCGATGTACCGCGCCGTTGCCTTGGCGTGCGTTCGTCAGAACGTCGATCTTGCCGACGAATCGGCTGTCACCACTGTTGCGCGGCAATGCCAGATCGTTGCTGAGGATGGCCGTGTGCTGCTCGACGGCGAAGATGTCTCGCAGACGATCCGCGAACCGGCCGTCAGTGAAGCGGCGTCGCAAGTCGCATCGCAACCGGAAGTCCGTCAGCATCTCGTTCGAATGCAAAGAGAATTGGGCAAGGAGCGAAACCTTGTCACCGAAGGCCGCGATCAGGGGACCGTCGTCTTCCCCGACGCCGAGTGCAAATTCTACGTCGACGCTCACCCCGACGAGCGGGCACAACGTCGGTATCAGGAAATGCTCGCTCAAGGCCAGACGATTTCGGTTGAAGAAACGTTACAGCAAATCCGCGAGCGAGACGCACGCGATGCCAGCCGCGTCGTCTCGCCAATGAAGAAGGCTGATGATGCGATTGAGGTCGATACGTCGACTATGCCGTTAGAGGCGGTCTTGGACTTGATGGAACGGGTCGTACGGGAGCGATTAAATTCTCCCGCCCCCAAGAGCCAGTAGATCACGTTAGACCAAGCCGCAGGTTCAAAGAAATATCCGTCTATTGTTTCGTCAGATATTTTTTCCACGCCACCCCCAAGAATCGCACTACATCCGAAGCCATCAATCCAGGTTCCGATAACTCCTCCGCCGCGAGGTCGCCGGCGAGGCCGTGTAAGTAGACTGCAAGATGCGCCGCCGCAAACGGTTCGAGTCCTTGTGCCAGCAACGCGGCGATCAGTCCAGTGAGCACGTCGCCGGTCCCACCGGTTCCCATGCCCGGGTTGCCGGTATCGTTGATGGCGGTTCTCTCACCATCGGTGATGACCGTTCCCGCCCCTTTGAGAATCAGTACAACACTGTGTTCTTTCGCATACCGATTCGCCAGATCTATTCGCTGGTTCGCGATTTCAGTCGGTGATGTCCCCGACAACCTCGCAAACTCCCCCGGATGAGGCGTTAAGATTCGCGGTCCTTTTGCCGCAGGCAACGAACCGTTCATTCGCGACAGCAGATTCAGCGCATCGGCATCACACACCATCGGTCTGCTCACCGTTTGATACAACCAGTTGACCAGCGTGAAGAGATCGTCCGATTGTCCCAAACCCGGACCAACAGCTATCGCATCGAACTGTTCGAGTCGCGGCGCGAGTATTCGCTGCGCTCCGATCGAAATTCTTCCGTCGGCATCTTCGGGGAGGGGAATCGTCAAATAGGATGGCTCGATCGCCGCCACGATCGGAATTAAACTTTCCGGCGTTGCGACGTAAACCAGTCCCGCTCCGCCTCGAAGTGCGCCCATGCCCGACAACCCCGCCGCCCCACTCATCCCGCGACTGCCGGCGATGATCAGCACTTTACCGTACGAACCTTTATGACCGGTTCGATCGCGTGAAGGAAGTTGAGGGAGTGCGGGAGAGGCCATGTTCTTGTCCTAAGAATTTCACCGCGAAGTCTCGGAGGACGCGAAGCGGTAAATGTCATGAGTCATAAAATATGAAAAACTCAATACCTGAAGTTCGTCAGTATTTTATTCATCCGGTCTCTGTCACCCGATCTCCCTGTCAAACTTTGCGACCTACGCAACTTCGCGGTTAATACATCCGATGCACCCGCCGGCAGATCAACCCTGCGACATAACCCGCTTTGAAACCGGCGTCGATGTTGACGACCGTGACATTCGCTGCGCAGCTGTTGAGCATGCCGAGCAGTGCGGCGACGCCTTGAAAGCTGGCTCCGTAACCGACGCTGGTCGGGACGGCAATCACCGGACACGAGACCCAGCCCCCGACGACCGAAGGAAGAGCCCCTTCCATGCCGGCGGCGACAACAATCGCATCGGCCGATTGCAATCGTTGTCGATGGTCTCCCAATCGATGCGGACCGGCGACGCCGACGTCGCCGATAAGTTCGACACCACAACCCATCCATTTGAGTGTCTCGACCGCTTCTTCGGCGACGGGGCGGTCGCTCGTCCCGGCGGTGACAACGAGCGTATCGCCAATCGATACCTGATCGGCGGTGTCAGGCGAGCGAATTGTCCGTCCGGTGGGATTATGAATCAATTGCGGAAACCGTGCGAGAATCCCCTCGGCTTGCTCTTCACTGACGCGCGTCGCCAGGCAGGATTGTCCACGTTGTTGTTGCACGTCGAAAATATCGATAATCGCTCGCGTCGTTTTACCTGCGGCGTAAACCACTTCCGGATACCCGCACCGCGCGGCTCGGTCGAGATCAACATGCGCATCGTCAGTTTTTATCGCATGCGGATGACGTTCGCCGATCGCTTCGGCCATGCGGCGTTCAACCTCTTCAAGAGGAATCGACCCGGCCTGCCAGCCTTCGAGGAGCTTAAGGAGTGAAGGGGGTTGCATAGTCTCAGTTCTCAGATGGCACAGACAGAAATATCTGTGCTTAAAGATGCATGTCCTCTTATCGCTGCGCGACCGGGACACAAAGCTGTCCCGGCTACCCGAGCGTATGATTTATCTATTTTGTTCCAACAGGTAGACTTGGTTCATCGTAACATCCTGTGCGAGATTATAACATCTTCCACTTGGGAACATCATCGTGAAAATCCATTCAACTTTACTGGGGTTCGTTTTGATGCTGACGGCGTCCACCGCGTTATCGGCCGAGGACAAATTCGATCGTGATTTGCAAGCCGGGGGAAAAGTGTGGACCTTATTACTCGCCCTGCACAATTACCACGATACTCATGGGATGTTTCCGGAAGCGTACTCTTATGACAGAAAAGCGGGGCGGGCACTGCTCAGTTGGCGGGTGCAACTCTTGCCGTTCGTCGGCCATGCCGAGCTGTATCGGAAGTTCAAGCAAAACGAGCCGTGGGATAGCGAGCACAACAAGGCGTTAATCGCAGAAATGCCGGCGAACTATGCCGCCCCCGGTGGTGCCGATCGCGACAAAGGGAAAACCTGCTACTTGACGATCCGCGCCGATGATAGCGCGTTTCCTGCGGAAAAACGCATCGGTTTAAAGGATATTAAAGATGGCACTTCGAATACAATCGCGGTTGTAGAGGTAAATGACAATACCGCGGTGATTTGGACACGGCCCGACGATTACGTGCTTCCCGAGAACCCTCTTGAAGGTTTGCTGCGCTCGGAAGAGCAGGGAATCATCGTGGCGATGTGCGATGGAGCCGTTTATCGGTTGTCCAAATCGATCGACGACGAGCGGTTTCGCAAACTCGTCAGTCGTGACGGCGGAGGGTCTCGCATGGTGAGTGAATGGATCGAATTTGCGGAACCATTGAAAGTCCGCGAGGTGAAGCTGGTGGACGTGCCGTAGGGTCAGCCGTCACTTAGCACGCGCGTTGAACGGAGGCTCTACTGTCCAAGTTCCCGCTCAATCTCGGCTTCGATTTCTTCGAGCGGTATCCGATCTGTACACGCCATGCGTTCGTCGAGGAATTTCTGAAAGACTGCGCTACCGCGGAGTGCTTCAGCTTCTTTGTCGAAGTCGTCGGCTGTTTCATTGTCCATGATCGTCTACCTTTCAATGCGGTGTGTCTGCGCGGTTTCGCAGTTGGACCCGCCCTACCCGCTATCGCCATATCGATGCGCGCTCCGGAAACCCTTCGCGGCGCGGCTAACCGGAAGTCGCTAAGATCACTACGTCATCCACGGCCCCGTGATCGCCAGCGTGAAACCCTTCCCTTGCATGTTCACGAACAACGTCGAACCGTCGGGCGAGAAACAGACGCCGGCGAATTCGGTCAGCATGTGCGAATCGGCGAATGTGTAGAGTTTGCCTGACGGTGTAACGCCGATCAGTCGCACCTGGTCTCCCGAACGATCTTCACACACCATCAGATCGCCCCACGGCGAAACCGTAAGATTGTCGGCGTTCTCGATGAGCGTTCCGTCGTTCGGCTCGATGAAGAGTTCCAATCGGCCCGGCGATTTCTGTTCGTTGGCTGTCCCTTCGTGTTCGCTGGGAACGTACTTCCAGATTTGCCCTTTCTTGGCACTGCCGCCGCTGGTGCAGGCGAAGTAGATACCGTTAGGGGAGTACCAGATTCCTTCACCGCGTGCGAACCGTGCCGCGCCCGCATCGAAACTGCGATGTCGCAGGTCTCCGTTGGGAGATTCCACCTCATCGAGGTCGATCCATTCGACATCGAACGTCTGCCCGACTTTAATGTCGTGCGTACCGTCGATCCAATTTCGCGTATCGAGACTCTTCTGATCACGGACTTTGAGGGCCTGCAATTTACCTCCCGAAGCGAGCACGCCGGGCGTGTTCGGAATGAAACGATAAAACGAACCGTCCCCTTCGTCTTCGGTTTCGTAAACGATGCTCGTGGCGGGATCGACGGCGACCGCTTCGTGCACGAAGCGGCCCATTGCCTTGAGTGGAATCGGTTCGGCCAGCGAAATCTCGGCACTCGCAGGAACTTCGAAGTTGTAACCATGATCGCGATCGAGCTCGACATTCGATTTGTTGTTTTTCCCCGCGTGCAGAATCGTTTCTTCGCAGGTGATCCAACTGTTCCACGGCGTAGGCCCTCCGGCACAGTTGCGAATCGTTCCGGTGAGGCTAAGAGATTCACGGACGACCCGTTGCTGTTTCGTGTCGAAGACGATCGTCGTCGTCCCGCCGCCGCAGACGTGCGATCCACCTGCCGTGTCGTACGCTTTAGAGCTGTCGTAATTCGACGGCGGTTCTTTCGGATTGGCGAGCGGCCCTACACCCCCGGGGCTGACTTCATGATTACGAACGATCAGCGTAAGTCCATCGGGACCGGCGAACGTCGCCATGCCATCGGGAAGGCCGGGAACGAGAAACCCGTCATCCATTTTGCGACCTTGAACCGAAATGATGCGATACGAAAATCCATCCGGCAGATCGATGACACGACTGGGATCGGACACGAGCGCTCCATATCCCGCAGCCGCTTTCGCCGCGCGAGCATGAGCCGTTGAGCCGTTGACCAGCGAACGCAAACCACAAAATCCGGCGGTCACGGCGACCGACGATGTGAGAAAATTTCGGCGTGTTGTAAACATGAAGTTTCCTCCTGTATTCAGCGGCTGAGAGCCCCCCCCGATCACTGATGCCGCAAACTGTTGGCGTTTCAGTTTGTTTCCTCGATCATGGACGCATCGAAAAGATGGCCGGTTTAGTGAGGAATCAGCATCTTCAATACTGTATCATTTCGTTTTCGATCTGTCTCCCTTCGTAAGAGTATGAGTACAAATCCGAGTGAGATGGAATCTCTTCCTGGAGGAAACGAATTCGTGATCAAACATTTTCTAAGCGCAAACGTTTTCGCAGCTTCATTCTTCGCGACGATGTGTTGTGTTTGCGGCGGGACTATTGAATCGCGCGCCGTCGCTAACGATTTAGAACATGTGCTGCTCTTCGATTCGGGAGCTGGTGAGTATCCCCGTTATCGGATCCCGGCACTCGTTGTGACTCCGTCGGGAATTCTTCTCGCCGTGTGCGAAGGACGCAAAGATGGTCGCGGCTTGACCGGAAACATCGATCTCGTCTGCCGGCGCAGCCGCGATCATGGAAAAACGTGGTCACCCGAAGTAGTCGTCGCCGACGACGGTGACAACACGCTCGGCAATCCCTGCCTTATTCGTGACGATCAAGAAAAGAAGGTCTGGCTGGCTTTCACCCGCAGCCTGGGAATCGATACCGAAGAGGAAATCGTTGACGGAACAAGTCGTGAGTCGACACGCGTTTTTGTTATCAACACAAACGACGAAGGCGAATCGTGGTCGAAGCCCGTCGACATTACGGCGACCGCGAAGCGATCCGACTGGACGTGGTACGGAACCGGTCCCGGTGTCGGTATTCATATGAAGAGCGGCCGACTGGTGATTCCTTCGTATCACGCCGAAGCGAAATCGGGCGTTTATCGCAGTCATATGGTTTTCAGCGACGATCATGGTGAGACATGGACACACGGGACACCGATCGGCGACCAATGCGGTGAATGCCATGTCGTCGAAACTCGTGAGGGAGACCTCGTATTGAACGCCCGGACTAATGTCGGAATAGAGCAGCGAACGATTTCACGCAGCCACGATGGGGGAGAGAGCTGGCTCGATGCAGAATTCGACGAACGGCTTTACGATCCGCATTGTCAGGCCTGCGTGATCGCGTTACCGCCAACTGAGGAACAGGCGTCGCGATGGCTGTTTACACATCCCGCCGGTCCCGGTCGCCGCGATCTGACAGCTCGCTTGAGTTTCGACGAAGGGAAGAGCTGGCCGGTCTCGCGTTTGCTGCATAAGGGGGATTCTCAATATTCATGCACGGCCGTTTTGCCCGACGGATCGATCGGCTGTCTCTACGACTGCTGGAAAGAGGGCAACTATCGCTTGTTTTATATGCGTTTCGATCTGACAGACTTCCGGAACTAAAAAACCGAACCCACTCCCCTTTGCGTGCTTGTTCGGCCCTTTCCCGGATTGCGTTTCATCACCTGTTGAAGCTCAGCGGATGAGACACAGCCTCTTCAACGCAGTCGGCCGTTAATCGTTGCACATCTCGGCAACAGGTTGATGGTTGTCTTGGTGCTAATATGGTACAAAAGAATTCCACGTCCCTGTCGATGAACCTTACATTGAAAACTTTATTTCCGGCAGAAGCAATTTTCATGAGCGAACAGACTTCGACATCCGCGCCGACGAACTCCACTCATCTGAAGAAGGCTCTGGGTCCGGTGACGTTGTGGGGGCTGGGCGTTGGTTACGTGATTGCCGGCGAGTACATGGGTTGGAACCTCGGCATGCCTGTCGGTGGAACGTACGGGTTTCTGCTGGCGGCATTTTTTATCACGGTGATGTACGTAACCTTTGTCTTCAGTTACACCGAAATGGCCTGTGCGATTCCTCGCGCGGGAGGGGTGTTCGTCTACGGCGTTCGCGGGCTCGGTCTTCTCGGCGGATACGTCGGCGGCGTGGCACAGGTTATCGAGTTCGTCTTCGCACCCCCGGCCATCGCGATGACCATCGGCGCCTATGCACAAAACTGGTTTCCCGAAATTAGTGCCAAAGAAGTGGCGATACCCGCTTACTTCATCTTCACGACGCTCAACATCATCGGCGTCAAGCAAACCGCCATCTTCGAGTTGATCGTCGCCGGGATAGCCGTCTTCGGCATTATCATGTTCACGGTCGTCGCCGCACCTCATTTTCAATGGGCAAACATCACTCGAAACGGATGGGCGGGAGAAACCTGGGCGAGCGCATGGGCGGGTTCGGTCGCCGAGATCCCGTTTGCCATCTGGCTCTACCTTGCCATCGAAGGCGTCGCCAATGCCGCCGAGGAAGCCAAAAATCCCCAGCGTGACGTCCCGTTGGGCTTTGGTTCGGCAATTCTGACACTCGTTACACTCGCGGTACTCGTCGTATTTTTCAGTGTCGGAATCGGCGGCTGGGAGAAGATCGTTTATCACCCCGATGCGATCAGCCACCTTGACGACGGCACGACAATAATCGAACCCGATGCCGCATTGCTTGACAATCCCTTAGCACTCGGCTTCAAACAGATTCTGCCGGAAGGACACCTGCTGCATCACATTCTCGCGATGATCGGTGTCGTTGCCGGCATTGCCGGACTTAACGGCATCACGATGGCGGCCAGCCGATCTTTATTCGAAATGGGTCGAGTCGGGTTTCTGCCGCACTTCATCGGCAAGACATGGCCTCGCACGCAGACGCCGGCAAACGCGCTCCTGTTGAATCTTGTGATCGGCGTAACATCGATTCTGCTGTTCGATACGGGGCGACTGGTTACGATGTCGGCACTCGGAGCGGTCATGCTTTATATGGTTTCGATGTTGGCATTGATGAAACTGCGCACCAAAGAACCCGATTTACATCGGCCTTTCAAGACTCCGTTTTATCCCGTATTTCCGATCATTGCCGGCAGCATCGCCACATTTTCGTTCGCGACGATGATGTACTTTCAATTCGATCTGAACAACATGCGGCATTCCCCCGGCGTCTGGTTTATTGGATTTGTCATCGTCGCCGTTCTTTATTACCAGTTGGTGGTGAGGCATCGATTGACGTCGGTTGACATTCGGCATTTTCATCAGATTGATTAGAACGTGTTTCATAACCCGGTTGGCGGTGGAATGATCGTCCAAATTACCCGGAACGACCCTTCGTCCAGAGGGTTATGAAACGGATTGTAACGACCATGCCACCGTATCGCGTTCAAATCGGACAAACGGGATACGAGTTCCCCGATCTCAAAACGGTGCTCGCGAAAGCGAGTCCGCAGCGATCGGGCGACGAACTCGCCGGCGTCGCCGCCGCTTCCGCTGAAGAGCGCATGGCGGCAAAGATCGCGCTCGCCGAGATTCCGCTGCGCAATTTTCTCGCGGAACCGATTATTCCGTATGAAGACGACGAGATCACGCGACTGATTTGCGACCGGCATGATGCAGCAGCCTTCGCACCCGTCAGCGGTCTCACCGTCGGTGAATTCCGCAACTGGCTGCTGCGTTACGAGACCGACGCCGACGTGCTCACGGCAATTGCCCCTGGTTTGACCCCCGAAATGGTCGCTGCCGTCAGCAAACTGATGCGCAATCAGGATCTGATTCTCGTCGCGCACAAATGCCGCGTCACCGCTGCGTTTCGCGATACTCTCGGCTTGCCCGGTCGTTTATCGGTGCGGATTCAACCGAATCACCCGACCGACGACGCACACGGCATCGCGGCGTCGATCGTCGACGGACTCTGTTACGCCTGCGGCGACGCCGTCATCGGCATCAACCCGGCGACCGATAACGTCGCCAACACGATCGACCTGTTACATCTCGTCGATAATCTCATTCGCACATTCGATATTCCCACACAGTCGTGCGTACTGGCACACGTGACGACGCAGATGGAAGCGATCCGCCGCGGGGCACCAGTCGATCTCGTGTTTCAATCGATCGCCGGGACCGAAACCGCGAACACGTCGTTCGGCATCAATCTGGCGATGCTCAACGAAGCCCGCGCGATGGCCCTTGAACTCAAACGAGGCACGGTCGGCGACAACGTGATGTACTTCGAAACCGGACAGGGGTCGTGTTTATCGGCGCAGGCCCATCACGGCGTCGATCAGCAGACCTGCGAAGCGCGGGCGTACGCCGTCGCGCGAGAATTTCATCCACTGCTCGTCAACACGGTGGTCGGGTTCATCGGTCCCGAATATCTGTACGATGGCAAGCAGATCATCCGCGCGGGGCTCGAAGATCATTTCTGCGGCAAGCTGCTCGGTGTGCCGATGGGCTGCGACGTCTGTTATACCAATCACGCCGAGGCCGACCAGGACGACATGGACACCCTGCTGACGCTGCTCGGCACGGCGGGAGTCAATTACATCATGGGCATCCCCGGTGCCGACGACATCATGCTCAACTATCAATCGACATCGTACCACGACAGCCATTACTTAAGACAAACCCTCGGCCTGCGCCCCGCTCCCGAATTCGAAGACTGGTTGAAACACTTCGGCGTCATCGATGAGAAGAATTGCTTGCTGCCGATCGATAGGAAGCACCGTCTGTTGACGGCATCAAACCCTCTCCCGTCGGGAGAGGGTGGCGGCGCAGCCGCCGGGTGAGGGGTGGGAATGTCTAACGAATTCCCAAATTCCATGAGCCGGTCGGTTGAGCGAAAGCGAAACCACCGGAAAGCGGTCGACCTTCACATCGACCCTGGTCGGGGTCGCAGCCTGCGGTATGGCAAAGGTCTGCTCTGCACAGGCGCATCACGTGATGACACAAGCGGACCGAGGAAACGGGTCGCGGAATTGACAGGTGCGAGCGACAGCGATGTAATGTTTACTGTTCGGTGTTTTCATTCGGATGAACCGAACAGGAATGAACGGAGGATGATTGGAGAGCATGCGGTCTGCATATGGGTCCTACACAAGTGTTATATGGATCAGCCTATTTACAAGTTAGGTGGCAAGCACATGTCAGTAGATGCCGAGACAAAACGCCTTCTGATCCGGTGGCAAGCGCTCTCGCAATCCGATGCACTGCAGCGTACGAAGTCGATGGCGCTGACGCTCTGGATAGTCGGCCTTGTCGTCGTGGTCTTCGTCGTAGTCGCAATAGCAAAGGGTCTTTCCCCCATCCTGGTCGCATGCGGAGCAGCGGTTGCAGGTTGGGTCATCGCGGAGACAAACGCCTTGCGGACTCGGATAGCCCAGTGGAATACCTTTCAAAACTATCTCGACTGGAAGCGCATCGAACAGGATCTCAATGATGCCACCTAACAAATCCCCGGGTGGCACAGACCAGCCTTCCTTTTGACATTCCATCGCAGCAAGATTTTGCGAACGGGTTCATTGAAACGAAGAGTTACGAGCGGACAATCCATGAACGAGCCCGGCACGTCTTCGCTACAGAAAACAGACGCCGTCCACGCCGATGCGTGGCATCAACTGCGGGTGTTCACCGCCGCGCGGATTGCCCTGGGACGCAGCGGCGGGAGTCTGCCGACGAGTGAACTGCTCGACTTCGGTCTGGCTCATGCCCGCGCGCGTGATGCCGTGCATGCCGAGTTCGAACCGGAAACGTTAACCCGCGAGCTTTCAGAACTGGGAATTCCCTGTGCGACGATCGAGAGTTGTGCCCACGATCGCTGGGAATATCTCCGCCGCCCCGATCTCGGGCGGCAATTGAGTGATGCCAGTCGGGAACGACTCAACAATCTGTCTCATGCGTCATGCGATCTGTCGATTGTCATCTCCGACGGGCTCTCGGCGACGGCGGCACATCAGCAAGCCGTGCCTCTGCTGAAAGCACTCTGGCCCCGGCTGCAACGCGACGGATGGAACCTCGCGCAGGTGCAACTCGTGCGCTTCGGTCGCGTCGCGATTCAGGATGAAATCGGCAAGCGGCTTGATGCACAACTCTCGTTGATGCTCATCGGCGAACGTCCGGGGCTCGGTTCGCCCAACAGTCTCGGGGCGTATTTTGTCTTTCAACCTCAAGCGGGGAAGACCGACGCCGACCGCAACTGCGTCTCGAACATCCGCAAGGAAGGGTTGTCTCCCGAAGCCGCCGCCGAGACGCTCTATTATTTATTGAGTCAATCTCGCCAGCGCAAGCTGAGCGGCGTGCAGCTCAAGGATGACCGCATGCGGCTCATTTCGAAAAGCTCCTCTGGTTAGCCGCGACGCAACGCGGAGCGCTAGCCGATGCGCACGTTCTTATCTCACGATCTCCCCATCCCGTGAGTTGCGTTTGGCGTTCTCTTGGCCGACAATGGAGCACCTTGGCAGACGACCCTTCCCTCCCCTCCCTTCACAGGAGAAAACCATGTGGCGTGTGTGCTTACTTACAGGTGCAGTCGGTTTATTCGGCGGACTGGCTGCGGCTCCCGATCCAATCCGACCTGACTTTGATTCCCCCCGGCCCATCGACGCTCCCGATACCGTCTTCACCGAAGAGATGACCTGGATGGAAATCCGCGACGCGATGCGCGCGGGTAAGACAACCGTCATCGTCGCCACCGGCGGCGTCGAACAGAACGGCCCCTACCTCGTCACCGGTAAACATCAGGTCGTGCTTCGCGGATTGACCGAAGCGATTGCCCGCAAGCTCGGCAACGCCCTCGTCGCACCACTTATTCCTTTTGTTCCCGAGGGAGACATCGACCCGCCGTCGATCCACATGTTTTACCCCGGCAGCATCAGCCTGACTGAAGATACCTACCGCGCGCTGCTCGTCGACATTTTGTCGAGCATGAAGGCCAACGGTTTTACCGATATCGTCCTCATCGGCGACAGCGGCGGCAACGTCGAGGGGATGAAAGCGGTCTCCGAACAGCTCAATGAAAAATGGAAAGGGGGCAAAACCCGCATCCATTACATTCCCGAATATTACAACTACGGCGACGTCGTCAAGTTTCTTGAAGACCAGGGAATCAAACAGGAAGACGAAGGCTATCACGACGATTTCGGCATGACTGCGATGATGATGGCGTTTGATCCCGAATCGGTACGAACAAATGAACGCATCGCCGCGAACAAGTTTCGCATCAACGGCATCGAACTCGCTCCGGTCGACAAGACGAAAGCCTGGGGGCAAAAAGTGATCGACTTCCGTACCAACGTCGCCGTCGACGCGATCCTGAAGTCGATCGGCGGAGAGTGATGATTCACCATAGCGTCACAGAGGACACAAAGAAGGACGGAACACAGGCAAGAAAGGCAAGTTGTCCGCAGATTTTCGCAGATGAACACAGATGAAAAGCCAATTTATGAAATTTTATATTTCATCCACCGAAATCCCGCTCGCAAAAAAATGATTCACTCTTGATTTGCCTTCTTATCTGCGTTCATCTGCAGAAAATCTGCGGACCGTCTCTTTTTAACAACTTTCCAGCGTAGCTCACTATGATCAAAAACATCCAACACATCGATTACGTCATCCTGCTCTGCGACGACTTCGCCGGGATGAAGGCGTTTTATCAGGATCTGTTCGGCTTTTCCGTTGCGACCGAGCGCGAAGACGTGCTCGCGATGAGCGTCGGTGCCATGATGTTCTGCCTGCGGAAACGAACCCGGCATTACGACGGCACATCGCCCGGCGTGCAACACCCCGGCGTGCAGATCGCTTTCCGTGTAGCCTCGGGTGAAGTCGATCTCTGTTATGCCGAGTTGCAAAGCAAAGGGGTGACGATTCTCGATCCCCCCACCGATCAATTCTGGGGCCATCGCACGGTGTTTTTCCGCGATCCGGAAGGGAACATACTCGAGTTTTATGAAGAACTCGAACGATAAGAGGATGTCATGATCGGGTGCATTCAATCGTCCATTTTGAAATTTAACGATCGAGATCAAAGACAGCGACTGGTCAGGACGGCCCAAACAGTTTTCAATGCTCATCGAGCATCGTGACTTTTCAATTGGGGTCGTTTGAAACATCCACGCGTCCGCTATACCCGTTCTTCTCTTGAACTCCTATTCTGAAACAAATTCATGCCCTCTGGTTGGACTTCCACTGATATCAACGGCCATCCCGCTGAAATGTTCGTACCGGAATCGGTCGGTGATTCTCGGTTTGCTCTGCTGTATCTGCATGAATATGGAGAGCATCAACTGCTCAAAGACGATGTTGTCTCCGAGGCACTCGATCGTCACGGAGTACGAGTGTTGGCGCCTCTGGGAGGGGTCTGTGGTTGGCTCGATCGCGTGTTTCCCTCGTTTGATGAGCAGGTTTCTCCCTTGGATTTCCTCATATCGACGATACCCAGCGAGTTTGCTGCTCGCTGGAACGTTTCGCCACCGGGAATCGGGCTGTTGGGGTTTGATGTCGGGGGACAGGGAGTATTACAACTTGCGTATCGGCAGGCGCGGAAATTTCCGGTTGTGGCGGCAATCAATCCGGCTATCGACTTTCATATGTGGTATGGTCATGGATTGTCGATCGATACGCTGTATGCGAATCAGGAAGACGCCCGGCAATCGACAGTGACTCTGCAATTGCATCCCCTCAACTGGCCCGCACATCAACGGTTACTCTGCGACCCTGCGGATTTAACGGTCATCGACGGTGTCGAGCGACTTATCAGCAAGCTGAATTCCACCGGTATCTTACACGAGGCCGACGTGACAACCAGTGCTCATGGCGATCGCATCGCCTATCTGCGTCAGACCATTAATCCGGTATTGGACTTCATCCTGAACGGACTCGCATTTGAGGCAAATCGGCTCGTTTGATAGCCGTGCTTCACGACACTTTTTGTCGAGAATGAATACGAAACTGGCGAATGCGTTTGCACAGTGGTATCATGACTTTGAACCCTTCAACGGTCGCTGTCCGTCCCTCTTTCAGAGGAAACAAGTCATGAGTTTATCGAAAGCCGAATTGCTGGACGTCTATCGCGTCATGAAAACCATTCGCGAATTCGAAGAACGCGTACACGATGAGTTTGCGGCGGGGGAGATTCCCGGTTTCGTGCATCTGTATGCCGGAGAAGAGGCGAGTGCGGCGGGAATTTGTCAGCATCTCACGCGCGACGATTTCATCGCCTCGACGCATCGTGGGCATGGACATTGCATCGCGAAGGGGGTCGACGTCTTCGGCATGATGGCCGAGTTATTCGGTCGCAGCAGTGGTGTCTGTCGAGGCAAGGGAGGCTCGATGCACATCGCCGACCTCGATCTCGGCATGATGGGAGCCAATGGCATCGTCGGCGGCGGTCCGCCCCTCATCTGCGGTGCGGCACTGGCGTGTAAGCGGGCAGGAAAAGGGAATGTCGCGATCGCTTTCGTCGGCGACGGGGGATCGAATCAGGGGACGACGTTCGAAAGCATGAATCTCGCGAAGATCTGGAATCTGCCGGCGATATTTGTCATCGAAGACAACGGTTACGCCGAGGCGACAAGTTCGAAATGGTCGATCGGGGCATCAAGCAATGCAGAACGAGCGAGAGGATTTGGTTTACCGGCTGCCCGAGTGGATGGTCATGACTTTTTCGCCGTTCATAAAGCGGCGGGAGAGGCAATTTCACGGGCGCGGAGCGGAGGAGGCCCGACGTTGCTCGACTGCAAACTTGACCGATATTACGGTCACTTCGAGGGAGACGCCCAGACCTATCGCGGAACCGATGAAACGAAGAAACTCCGCATCGACAAAGATTGTTTAAAGATTTTCGCTGAACGAGCGACAGCGTCGGAAGAACTGCAACAAGATGAACTCGATGCCATCGATGCTGAAGTCGTTGCTTTGATTGCCGAAGCGATCGTACAAGCCAAAGCGGCTCCGAAGCCGATGGAAGACGAACTGTTGAGCGATGTGTACGTCTCGTATTAGCCGATGGCTGTAAGAAAACGGGCTTCCGTAACAGAAGACTGGTGTGACATATTACACTCCGACGCTTCGTCCGGACCGCATAGAAAACGAGAGCGATCAGCGAAATGTCATACGGTTGTCGATCCGAGTAGCCACACCAACAGCCCTTTTGCAAGATGCATGCGGTTCTCGGCCTGCGGAAAAACCAAACTTCGGTCGCCATCGATCACGTCGTCCGTGACTTCTTCTCCACGATGAGCCGGCAGGCAGTGCATGAAGCGGCAATCTTTCGGAGCAGCCGCAAACAACTTTGCATTTACCTGATAGGGAGCAAAGATGGCCTTTCGCTCATCGCGTTCCGACTCTTGTCCCATACTCGCCCAGACATCGGTATAAATCACTCCCGCGTCTCGCACGGCCTCGTACGGATCGGTCGTCTGTTCAACTTCGGCATGAGGAACGTAATTCTGAAGCTGCGACAGAAAATCTTCGGGCAACTGGTACTCTTCAGGAGCCGCCAGCGTAAACGGGATCTTTAAGAGGGCCGCGGCGACCGCGAGCGAGTTGGCAACGTTGTTGCCATCGCCGACGAAGACGATTTTTCGAGAATGGTCGGCTCCGAAGATTTCCTGAATAGTGAAAATATCGGTCAATGCCTGGCAGGGGTGATTGCGGTCCGACAATCCGTTGATCACGGGACAACTTGAATATCCCGCGAATTCCTGAATCAATTCGTGCGAAAACGTTCTGAGCACAACGGCATCGGAATAATCGGTCAGCACGCGGGCAACATCGGGAAGTGACTCTCTTCCATGTAAACCGGCGTCTTTCCCGGAAAGAAAAATGCTTGTCCCACCGAGATGAATAATTGCGGCTTCGAAACTGACGCGCGTTCGCAACGACGGCTTTTCGAAAACCTGTGTGAGTACGCGGCCCGGTAGCAGTACCGGACGTTCGCCCTTCAGCAATCGGGCTTTGAGCTCGGCCGTCGTTTCGAAGATCGTGCGTAGATCCTCGGCATTGAAATCAAATAACGAAATAACATGTTTCATGATTGTTCATTCGACCCTTGACACGGTTCGTTTTCTCGATATGTCTGACATGAGCTGATTTCATCACCCGTGAGATGCGGCGTGTTGTCGGAATTTGTGCGAGATCGATTCCGGGGCCACGTGATGATGAAACGGCCGCACGAGAAAAACGTCGTCAGGTCTCCTCGGCCATTTCGCGAAGAACCTCTTCGATGACAGTGCATCCCTGGTCCACTTGTTCGGCCGAGATATTTATCGCCGGAAGCAAGCGTAAGACCGTATCGTGCGTGGCATTGACCAGCACGCCGCGTTCCATGCATTTCGCGACGGCCGGCATCGAAGGAATGTTCAAGTCGATACCGATCATCATGCCGCGGATTCGCAACTCGCGAATGATGGGGAGAGATGATTGCAGCGCCGTGAGACGTTCGCGAAAGAGGTCGGCCATCTGCGTGCAATTGTCGAGCAGGTTCTCGTCTTCGATCATTCGTGCCGTCGCAATACCGGCGGCCATCGCGAGCGGATTGCCGCCGAATGTGCTGGCATGCATTCCAGGTCGCATGCTCGGTGCGACTTTGTCGGTGGCGATAATCGCGCCGCAGGCCACTCCGCCGGCGAGACCTTTCGCCAGCGTCATGATGTCGGGCTGCACGCCCCATTGCTGATAGCCGAACCATGTCCCCGTCCGCCCCATGCCGGTTTGAACTTCGTCAAAAATGAGCAGACAGTTGTGTCGGTCCGCCAGTTCGCGCAATCCCGGTAGAAAATCGTCATTCGGGATATTTACGCCCCCTTCGCCTTGAATCGGTTCGATCAAAATCGCACAGGTTTCGTCGTCGACAAGCTGCGCGACCGCTTCGAGATTGTTATGCGGGGCATATCGAAAACCGGCGAGCAACGGGCCGAGACCGTCGTGATATTTCGGCTGTGCGGTCGCGGTAACGGCGGCATAGGTTCGACCGTGAAAACCATTCTCGAAGGTAACGATCTTGTACTTCCCTTCGGTGCTGTGCAGTCGCGCGAGCTTGATGGCCCCTTCGATCGCTTCAGCTCCGCTGTTGGCAAAAAATGCTTTACCGAATCCGCGCGTGCATAGAATCTCGGCGAATTCACCTTGCTGTTCGGTGTACCAGGAATTGGGAACGTGGATCAGTTGAGCAACCTGGTCCTGAATCGCCTTCACCACGGGGGGCGGACAATAACCGAGGATGTTACAGCCCCACCCGGGAAACAAATCGAGATATTGTTTTCCCTCGGCATCCCAGACAAATGAACCTTCCCCGCGCACCAGCGAGATGGGATAACGCTTGTAATTCGGAATAACATATCGATTGAACAGTTCGATCGTCTCTGCGCTGCTGCGTGTAGCCGTACTCACGTTCCTTCTCCTTTTGACGTCAAACGACAATAGTCCCCACGGGTCGATGTCGAACTTCGGCGAAACGACTTTGACGCCTGCCATCGACGGGGGATGATTCTGCGTTCAACTCACCTGTTATATCACGTTATATCATGCTCATTTCTACGGAGAATTTCTACGTCGATAAGGGATAATTGGTAATAGAACGTCGACAATGAAAAAGAGGGGACGTTCGCATTGCCTTTTCATTGTCAATCATCAATTATCCATGATCAATGGCTACCGAACGATTTCCGTCCCGATTCCACGATCAGAATAGATTTCGAGCAGTACCGAATGGGGCATGGCGGCATCGACGATGTGGACTTTCGAGACGCCGACTTCGAGTGCTTCGAGTGCCGCTTCGACTTTGGGGATCATTCCGGCGTCGATGGTGCCATCGGCAATCAGCCCGCGACACGAACCGACCGTCAAATGCGAGATCAGCGTTGAAGGATCCTTTTTATCGCGGAAAATCCCCGGCACATCGCTTAAGAAAACCAGTTTTTCCGCCTTAAGCAACCGTGCCACTGCCGCGGCCGCGGTGTCGGCGTTGACATTATATTTCTGTCCCGCACGATCCATGCCGACCGACGGAATGACCGGAATCATCCCCGCACGGCAGGTTGATTCGATCACCTCTCGATTCAAATCAACCACATGTCCCACGAAACCAAGATCGAGCGGCTGACCTCCTTCAACGGGCAGATACAATTTCTCGGCGATCAGGCAGTTTTCGGTCAAATAGCTCAACCCGCGGGCCCGGCTTCCTTGACGTTCGATTTCTTCGACTAACGAGCCGCAGAGTTCACCAGCGAGCACGCGGGCCACGATTTCAAGCGTCGCTTCGTCGGTGTAACGCCGCCCCTGTATGAAATGAGGCGTGATGCCAGAGGTTTTCATCGCCTGGTTGATCGCCTTCCCCCCGCCGTGTATTAAAATCGGCTTCATGCCGACCGCTTCCATAAACATCACGTCGGTTAGCAGGCTCTTGACGGCTGCGGTTTCTTCGAGAGCACTTCCGCCGAGTTTGATGACGACATATTTGCCTCGAAATCGGCGGATCCAACCGAGCGCTTCAATTAACACATTGGCTTTTCGAATGGCTTCGTCCACGATGAAACGCTCGATGAGTTCTTGATTCAGATAGAGAAGAAGATCAGGGAGGGCTCACGCCCCCCCTGCGCGAAGCAAACATTGTAGACCACGGAGATCGTGAGTCAATCTTCGAACCGATGTGAACGCCCTTTCCTGGAGAGAAGAGAGCGAAAACGGAGCGAACGCTCTGGACTGCGGCGTTTGACTCGTCATTCCAAAGTAAAAGTCTGGTAAAAACTGCAACACACTCCGAACAAGGGCGCGCAAACCGGCTGCCTGTGTCATCGGTCAAGCCCTACTCACCTACGACCGATACCGATGCAGAAATCAAACGACTTTTTCGTCGTAACATCTGATATTTTATGCGGTTCCGATAAAGAAGTAGGGACAGGTAAAGCCTGACTGTCTTTCCAATCGTAAGAATGGAAACGGGAAGGTTATCAATCTTGACCGATAATGACTGCCTCTTGTCTTCATCTTTGATTTATTGTGATATTTAATGACATATTTTGAAATAATATGACATTTATATTCCATTTACGATTGAATTCCTTCATGTAAATGGTATTTTAGTTAAAGTAAGTTGAGTTTCTCGTCGGATTTTTCCAACTCAAGGAGGCCTTTAACAGCCGTGCCCATGCTTCTCGATGAACGGCGACAAAACATCCTTCATGTCGTTGAACAGAAAGGATTTGTGTCGTTGCAAGAACTGGTTGATGCCATCGGTTCGAGTGAATCAACGATCCGAAGGGATCTCGAGTTTCTTGACAACATTGGGCAAATTCGCCGGACCCGAGGTGGAGCCAGCTATATCGGTGATTCGCTGACGGCATTGGAAGAACGACGGACGAAGAGTTATCCCCAAAAACAGCACATTGCCAAAGCCGTTGCGGAATTCATTCAATCAGGAGAAACCGTGCTTCTTGATGGAGGAACTACCACTCTTGAAGTCGCCCGGCAGCTCATCGGCAAGCAGTTACAGGTCGTCACCAACTCGATGCCGATCGTCAACCTCTTGATCAATCAACCGTCAATCGAACTGATCGTCATCGGCGGATATTTATATCCGAAAACGGGCGTGGCCTTAGGCGCCATGGCGACGTCCGCATTGGATGGAATTCATGCCCGTCGACTGGTAATGAGCGTCGGCGGCGTGAACGAAATGGGGTTGTACAACAGCAACTCGCTGTTGGTGGAGACCGAACGCAAGATGATGGAGTGTGCCGAAGAGGTCATTGCCGTCTGCGACAGCAGCAAGTTCGGACATTCGGCATTAGCACACTTGTGCCCATTGAAAGCGGTTCATCACGCCGTCGTCGATGACGGCATCAGTGACGAATGGCAAGAAATTTTAAAATCGCACGGCGTGCAGGTCACCGTCGTTCAAGTGGAATAAGACTAGCCTCGGGTGCCACTGGCGGCTAGTCCGCCAGTGTGATTTGTAATACGAAAACAGCGTCGAACAGGTTCTAGAACAATGTCACAACTGGCAACACCATCCCGACTTTCCCGTACCGACATCGAACGGGTCGTGCGCGACGTCCTCTCAGGACATCTTGCAGGTTCGACCGGCAAACGAACCGAGCAACCCAACCCGCTGATGGTCAATATTTCGGCCCGCCATGTACACCTCTCTCAAGAGCACGTTGAAGTATTATTTGGTGCCGGTTCGCAATTGACCGTCTTCAAGCCGTTGTATCAGGAAGGATACTTCGCGGCGAACGAAACTGTCGCCGTTGTAGGGCCTCGATTGCGGATGATCGCCAACGTCCGCGTACTCGGTCCGTGTCGCGGGGCCTCGCAAGTTGAACTCGCCTTTACCGACGGCATATCGCTGGGCATCGATCTCCCCGTGAAAATCAGCGGCGATCTCGCAGGAACACCTGGATGCGTACTCGTCGGTCCAAAAGGAGTGATCGAACTTCAGTCGGGAGTCATCCGCGCGATGCGTCACGTTCACATGGGACCGGACGATCTCGACTATTTCAAATGTCAGAACGGCGACCACCTGCAACTCAAAATACACTCGCCCGGCTGTACAACGATTTTGGAAGACGTTGTCGTTCGGGCTTCAAAAGAAGTCAAACTCGAAGTCCATCTCGATACCGACGAAGGAAACGCAGTCAACTTGGATCGGGCTACGCATGTGGAACTGATCAAGCCCGAGAAATGTGGATGTAAGCATTGAACATCGGGGGTGGCTGAGAGTCAAAGGCACCCTCATCCGGCCTGCGGCCACCTTCTCCCGGCGGGAGAAGGATAAATGACAAATTGAATAACGTGTTCGGCGAGAGCGATGCCGCCCGGCAACCGATCACAACCAAAAAATCAGGGCGGGACAACCGCAATGCCATTCGGCAAAGCAACGGGAGAAATGAATTATGGCCAAGGCGATGGAAGCACTCGGAATGATTGAAACGAAGGGGTTGGTCAGCCTGATCGAAGCGTGCGACGCCATGCTCAAATCGGCGAACGTGCAGATGGTCGGCTGGGAAAAAATCGGCAGCGGATTGGTGACCGCATTTGTCGTCGGTGACGTCGCCGCTGTCAAAGCCGCCGTCGATGCCGGCGCCAGTGCCGCGAGCAAGATCGGCGAAGTCGTCAGCGTGCAGGTGATTCCGCGTCCGCACGAAGAGCTATCGAGCGTGTTGCCGACTCCCAAGGCCGCGAAGTAGTCGACGACACCGACAAGCTCGTGAAATGAAAGCGTTATACGGTTGACACAACGTCAAAGCAACGTCCTGCAACGATAAGGAATACCAGCGTGGAAGCGATTGGATTGATCGAAACCAAAGGGCTCGTCGCCCAGATTGAAGCCGCCGATGCGATGCTCAAAGCGGCAAACGTGAAACTCGTCAAACAGATTTCCATCGGCGGTGCCTACATCACCACCGTGATTCAAGGAGACGTCGGTTCGGTCCGCGCGGCGGTCGATGCCGGCGCCAGTGCCGCATCAAAAGTGGGCGATCTCATCAGTTCGCACATCATCGCCCGCCCGGATCAAAACCTGATGAATTATTTTATGTAGAGGTTTACTAGCTCGAAGCGCAAGCGAGGAGGCTCTTATTCCTTCTCCCTCCGGGAGAAGGTGTCCGCAGGCCGGATGAGGGTGCCTTTGATGGATTGTCAAACGTAAAAGGCGAAAGACACCCTCACCCCGACCCTCTCCCAGTGGGAGAGGGAGAAAAATGCAAGACGTGTCCGAAGAGAACGGAATGTTGTTATGAAGATTCTGGTGGCCAATCTGGGTTCGACCAGCTTCAAGTATCGATTGTTCGACTTTCCCAGCGAACGGCAACTGGCCCGCGGCGGCATCGATCGCATCGGTCAGCCTGTCAGCCATTGCGTTGTGGATATCGACACGCACCACGACCAGACCGATCGAAACATTCCCGATCACGCTGCGGCAGTGAGCATGTGCCTCGAACATCTCACGCATCCCGATTGGGGTTGCCTCAAGGACGTTTCGGAAGTGGCGGCAATCGGTTTCAAAGCGGTATTCGCCGGCAAGATGAGCGGCATTCGTATCGTCACCGAAGAACTGCTGCAAGTGATGGAGCAATTTTCGGACGTGGCCCCGGCTCACAATCCGCCGTATGCCAACGCGATGCGACAACTGCAAAAGGCTTTTCCGCAGATACCGCTCGTCGCGGCACTCGAAACCGCGTTTCACGAAACGATTCCGCCGGAAAATCGCGCCTATGCAATTCCGTACGAATGGCAAGAGGAATACGGTATTCAGCGTTGGGGATATCACGGGGCGAGCCATCGTTACATCGGCGGCCGGGTGGCGCAATTGATGCAGCGGGACGACCTTCGCGTCATTTCCTGTCATCTCGGCGGCAGCAATTCGCTGAGTGCGTTGAAAGGGGGCGTCTCGCTGGCCAACACCCTGGGAATGAGTCCGCAATCGGGGTTGCCTCACAACAATCGCGTGGGTGACTTCGATCCGTTTGCGTTACCGATTTTGATGAAGGAGTCCGGTAAATCGCTCACAGAACTGCTCGACGACCTCTCGAATAAGAGCGGCCTGTTAGGGCTCAGCGGACTCAGCAGTGACGTCCGCGATCTCGAAGAAGCGGCGTCGAAGGGGAATCAACGAGCCGATCTTGCACTAAAAGTCTTCACGCAAGAGATCCGTCGCTATCTCGGAGGGTATCTCACGATTCTTGCCGGGGCCGATGCGATCGTCTTCACCGGAGGCATCGGCGAGAATAGTCAGCGCGTTCGTGCGGCGGTTTGCGAAAACCTCGATTGGGCCGGCATACAGCTCGACGAACAGAAGAATCGATCGGCCAAGGGTGAGTGCGAACTCTCACATACCGACAGTCAGACGAAGATTTGGGTGATTCCCACGAACGAAGAGTTGGTTGTCGCGAGACAATCGGCGGAAGCCGTGGGGCAGATGAAGTAGTCCACATACCAGCCCGAAGCGCGAGCGAGGGTCTACTGGCGAGAAAAGATAAATACAAAGTCGAGAGACAAAGAAAAAGGCACCCTCATCCGGCCTTCGGCCACCTTCTCCCAGAGGGAGAAAGGATAAAACCTGACCCGAAAAGCAGATGCGGGTCTTAAAAAAATTGTACTGAATTGAGCAAACCATGTTTCTAGCCCGTATCACTGGAAGTATCGTCTCCACGCAAAAGGTGGAATCGATGAAAGGCCAGAAGCTGCTCATCGTCGAACCGTTACGCGTCAACGAGCAAGACAAGAGCGACCTCAAACCAACCGGACGAACGTTCGTGACGGTCGACACTGTCGGGGCCGGTGAAGGAGAAGTCGTGCTCTGCGTGCAAGGCTCGAGCGCTCGTTTTACACCCGAAACCAAACCGTTGCCGGTCGACACGGCAATTATCGGCATCGTCGATACCGTGCAGATCGGCGCGAATGTCGTCTACAAATCTTGAAATTCTGGACGAAAGATTTTGACCTCAGAGACACAATGAACTTCGAAGTCATCCCAAAAATTTAATGGGTCTTATTGTTGCCTCTGTGGTGAATTCTGACCAAATAGAGATATAGAGATAAGGTAACCAATAATGCAAGCGACCGAACAAGCCATCCGTCAGGTTGTCGAAGAAGTGCTGTCGAAGTTACGACAGCCGTATCCCGCGACAGCGAAGGCTGCGCCGAATCGCGATGGCGATTGGGGCGTGTTCCGTTCGGTCGACCAGGCGGTCGATGCGGCGACGGCTGCGTTTCGTCAACTTCAGGATGGTCCGGTTTCGCATCGCATGCAGATCATCGAGATCGTCAAGAAAATGTGTCTCGACAACTGCGAAGAATGGGGGCGTGCCGAACTAGAAGAGACCAAAATCGGTCGTCTCGATCACAAGATCGAAAAATTGACGATCGTCAAACTCGTTCCCGGCGTCGAATTCATGCGAACCGACGCACAGAGCGGCGATCACGGCTTGACCGTCACTGAATACGCTCCGTTCGGAGTAATCGGTGCGATCACCCCGGTCACGCATTCGCTACCGACGCTGGCGGGTAACGTCGTCAGCATGGTCGCGGGAGGGAATACTCTGGTCGTCAATCCGCATCCCGGAGGAGCCCGCATCGCCTGTGAAGGCGTTCGCCAGTTCAATAAAGCCATTCACAAGGCGATCGGCATCGAGAACGTGATTACGATCGTCGAACAGCCGACGCTCGAATCGGCCGATCAGATTTTCAATCATCGTGGCGTCCGTTTGCTCTGCGTTACGGGGGGGCCGGGTGTCGCCCGTGCGGCATTGGCGAGCCGGAAGCGAGCGATCGTCGCCGGTCCCGGCAATCCACCGGTGGTCGTTGACGAAACCGCCGACATCGAAAACGCCGCTCGCTCAATCATCAAAGGAGGCTCGTACGACAACAACCTCTTATGCATCGGCGAGAAAGAAGTCTTCGCCGTAGATGCCATCTTCGATCCACTCATGGAGGCTATGGGGCGCAATGGCGGATATCGCCTTAGCGACGATCAAATCGCCGCGCTCACGAAACTCGCGTTTTCGCCCCCGAAGGAACCAGGAGGGCACGCCGTCCTTAATCGCGATCTCATCGGTAAAGACACGCAGGTGCTCGGCGAAATGATCGGCATTCGAATTCCGCCGGGGACCGATCTGCTCTACGGCGAAACCGACGTGAACAACCCGTTCGTTCCCGAAGAACAGATGATGCCTTTCGTCCCCTTTGTGCGTTGCCGCAATGTCAACGAGGCGATCGAACGGGCTCTTAAATACGAACACAACTATCGTCATACCAGTTTGATTCACAGCCGTAACGTGCGGACGATGTCGACGATGGGCAAGCTGATGGATACGACGTTGTTCATCAAGAACGGCCCTTGCATGGCGGGCTTAGGGCTCGGCGGCGAAGGCTATCTCTCATACAGCATTGCGACGCCGACGGGCGAAGGGGTAACGAACCCCATGACGTTCACCCGCGTCCGACGATGTGCGATGGTGGACGATTTGCGGATTATTTAAGAGAAGACAATACAAGCAGTTTCATAACCCTCTGGACGGCGGATAATTCCGGACAATTTGGATGATTATTCCTTCGCCAACCGGGTTATGAAACCAGTTCTAGGGACCACACACCTCCCTTCGTCCAGAGGGAGATAGAGTAGTGATAACATGCAAGTCGCAAAAATTATTGGTTCGGCAACATCGACTGTGAAGCATCCAACAATGATCGGATGGCGGATGGTCGTTGCTCAACCACTCGATCATCGCGGCGAGCCCGATGAATTTCCGATCGTGGCAATCGACAATCTGGGGAGTTCGGTCGGCGATACGGTGATCGTGACCAGTGACGGCAAGTCGGTCCGCGAAATGATCGGTTCGCCGAATACACCGGTCCGTTGGGCCGTCATCGGTTTAGCAGACGACCGGTCTTAATGCATTTTATGCCCGAAGCGCGAGCGAGGGATTTGAATTGAGCTTTGTGTGAGTGTGATGGGGCAGGACGAACAACTGATCGATCAAATCGTCGCAGGAATCCTGGCTCGGCTGGGACAACCGACGGCGATCGCTCAGCCCGTTTCCGACGCGACATCCGTAGAGACGAAAGCGGCGAGGCCGGAACCCGCAACGATAGTCTGGAATGAAAACGTTATCACGGGAGATCAGGTCAACGAGCGATTTAAGGGAAATACGAAACTCGCCGGTGTACTGCACATTGGCAAGCAAACGATTCTCACCCCCTCGGCGCTCGACGTGTTGCGGTCGAAAGGTGTGAACTGGAAGCGGGTGTCGGAAACGACACAACAAACAGCCGCCATCGTCTCACAAACATGGAAGATCATTTTGCAGCATGTGACACCGCCGGTGAAAACGGTAATGGAGGAATTGAAAACGACAGGATCGGTGAAATGGATTCAGGAAATCACGGGGACGTTAGATGAAGGAATTGCGACGGCGGTTACCCCCCTTTCACGAGCGGAAGTCGACGGAGTGATGATGTTAACCGATCGCCCGCATGCGGCGGCGTGTTTGGCAAACCGTCATGCCGTGTTGCGAGCGGCCGTTGTGAAGGAATTCTCCGACGTGGCATTGTTGAAAAGAGAACTCGATCCGAACATGTTTTGTCTCACGCCGAAAGGCTGGGGTGGTTTTGCGTTACGCAAAGTGATTTTGGCGTGTGTTGAGGGATAAATCCTTCTCCCGCCGGGAGAGGGGGAAAAACCAAACCCCTCGCTTGCGCTTCGGGCTGGTATAAGAAGAAACAGATCATGCGAATCGGTAAAGTGATCGGCAAAGTGACGCTCGGGCGATGTCATCCCAGTTTGAAGGGAGCGACATGGATCATCGCGGCCCCGTTGTATGCGGCCGGACTGACCGACGATGCGCCGGCAAATGGCGACAACATACAAGGCGAGCCCTTAGTCGCGTTCGATGAATGGGGCGCGGGGACGGGGGCCTTGATTGCATTGAGTGAGGGTGCCGAAGCAACAGCACCCTTTGCACCAGAACAAAAACCGATCGATGCTTATAACACGGCGATACTCGATAACGTCTCGATCAAATTAAAACTGTAGCCGGCCTCTGTGAGGCCGGTCCGAGGTCGCAGACCTCGGCTACAAATCGCACAGACAGAAATTGCTGTGCCACTGAAAAGCGGAAAAAACAACGGGAGCAACGGTCTTATGTCCTCGTCATGGAACAGCGGTATTCACGACCGCAAACTCAAAGAAGAAATCTGCGAAATCGGCCGGCGCGTCTATAACAAAGGATTTGCCGCGGCGAACGACGGTAATATCTCGATTCGCGTCGGCGAAAACGAAGTTCTCTGTTCGCCGACGATGATCTGCAAAGGCTTTATGACCCCCGACGACATCTGCGCGGTCGATCTCGACGGCAATCAGATTGCCGGCAAGCGCAAACGGACCAGCGAAGTGCTGCTGCATCTGACGATCATGAAACAGCGTCCCGATGTAAAGGCGGTCGTCCATTGTCATCCTCCCCATGCAACGGCATTTGCCATTGCAGGGGAATCGATTCCGCAGTGCATCTTACCGGAAGTTGAAGTCTTTATGGGCGAGATTCCAATCGCTCCTTACGAAACACCGGGGGGACAGTCGTTCGCCGATACCGTGCTGCCGTTTTTGACGGCGACGAACACGATCATTCTCAAAAACCACGGTACGGTGAGCTTCGGAAAGACCCTCGAAGAGGCGTATTGGAAAACCGAAATCCTCGATGCGTACTGCCGTATTCTGCTGCTTTCGCGTCAACTCGGTCCCGTGGAATACTTGAGCGAAAAGCATTCACGCGAACTGCTCGATCTGAAGAAACGGCTTGGCTTCGACGATCCGCGCTTTCACGTTGAAGATTGCGATCTCTGCGGCAACAGTGCGTTTCGCGAAGGGTATTGCGAGAATCTGCCGCAGTCGAAGGCCTTCGGGGAGACGCCGGCCTATCCCGGTTATCTGCAGAAGGCCTCGTACGAAAATCAGATGGCACCCCATCAGATGGAACAACTCGTCCAGGCGATCACCGAACAAGTCCTGGCCTCGATGAATTGATACTTCTCCTTCTCCCGGAGGGAAAGGGAGAAATTCAAATACAATGCACGCGAATGGCTTCGAGATTAAATAGGTGGAGCGAAAAACAATGAAAGTCAGCATCATCGGTGGCGGGGGACTGGTCGGTTCTTGTGCGGGGTACGCACTTCAACTCGGTCGCATCGTTCGCGAAATTGCCCTCATCGACGTCAATCAGGAAATGTGCCAGGGACAGGCTCTCGACCTGCTTCACGGAGCGGCGCTCGTCGCCGATCAAAAAATCTCCGCTGAAACGACCGCCGGTTGTGCCAATGCCGACGTGATTTGTATCACAGCAGGTTTGCGTCGCAAACCCGACGAAAGCCGGCTCGATCTCATCAACCGCAACGTGGCATTGTTTCGCAATATTCTCGCCGATCTTAAAAAGACCGGATATCGAAAAGACGCCATCGTCTTCGTGGTGTCGAACCCGGTCGACGTGCTGACGTATCTGGCAATGCACGAACTAGGTCTGCCCGCGAATCAGGTGATCGGCCTTGGGACCGTGCTCGATACGGTGCGCTTACGAAGTCTGATTTCCGATCGACTGCAAGTACCGCCGACGCAGGTTTCGGCCATCATCTTCGGCGAACACGGAGACAGCATGGTTCCTATCTGGTCGGCCGCACAAATCGGCGGTTTGCCGCTCGAAAAATATCCCGGCGTGACGGCGTCGTTCATCAGCGAAATCGAAAAACGGACGCGCGGCAGCGGTGCCGAAGTGATCAAGAAAAAGGGGGGAGCCGGTTTCGCCGTCGGCGTCTCAATCGCCGACGTCATTCATTCGATCGCCCTCGACCAGCGTCGCATCATGCCGGTCTCCTCGCTGCAAAACGGCGTCTACGGCATTCGCGATGTCTGCCTGTCGGTACCGACCGTCGTCGGCCGTAAGGGAGTCCTCGAACAGATTGAAATCGAACTCTGGCCGAAAGAGAAAACCGGCCTGCAGAACTCGGCGAAGGTGTTGCGTGAGACGGTGGATAAAGTTTTACAATAATCGTTTAGCCGCGATGCACATTCCACACGACTTCAATGACACCTACATCCGGCCTGCGGCCACCTTCTCCCGGAGGGAGAAGGAAAAACATAGACGAGACGACATGCAAAAATCACTCGATCAAAAACTGGCGGCGATTCATGCCGATCCTCAGGGATGTAAAGAGTTTATTATCGCCGATGCGAAGGATGCCGATATGGGTTTCGGCATCGGCGCGCCGGGACAATCGCCCGAACGGCACGACGGTGAAATCCGCTTCAAAACGCTCGCCGAGTATCGTCAGCAAATTCGCGACGTGATCGAACAGGGTGTCGTCGATATCGTGTTGATGTCGGCCAGTACAAACGAAGTGCTCACGATTCAAGAACGGCTGTTCGACAATTCGCATATCACCCCCGCAGCGCGGGCCAATGATGCGACCGATATTCACGTGATGCGAGGCAGCCGCATTCCCCTCGAAGCGGCTCGACCGTTTCGCTCGGCGAGTATCGATCACATTCAATGCGGCCATCTCGATTGCAAACCCGAAGAACGAATTCTTGGCGCGAACCTCGGCTTGTATTCGGTAACGTTCAATAACCGTCTCGAACCCGATCTCGAAACACTCGAACGTTTCAAGGAATTTCGCGAAGAAGCCGAACGTAAGGGGTTCAACTATTTCCTCGAAGTTTTCAATCCCAATTTGGGTGATTCGGTTGCACCCGAGATGTTGCCGAACTTCATCAACGACGTAATTGCCCGCACGCTCGCTGGCGTGACAAGTTCCGGACGCCCACAGTTCCTGAAGATGGTCTATCAGGGGCCAAAAGCGATGGAAGACCTTGTACGGTACGATCCACACCTTGTGGTCGGCATTCTCGGCGGCGCGGCGGGGACGACTCTCGACGCATTTCAACTCATCTACGACGCGAAGAAGTACGGAGGCCGCGTCGCGCTATTTGGACGCAAGATCAATCAGGCCGAGAATCAACTCGCGTTCATTCAGTTCTTGCGATATCTCGTGGAAGGGGTCATCGAACCCTCTGATGCGGTGCGGGCCTATCACGGCGTGTTGCAAGCACTCGATATCCAACCGCATCGCAGTCTCGATGTCGATCTGACGTATCAGACCAACATCATGAGCTACGCCGGGGGAGAGAAGACGATCAGCATTCCGCCTTCATCGCCGCCTGCCCCCCCTTCGCCGACGGTCGCGCCGTCCTCACCGCAAAAAGTGACAGAACCTGTTGTGGAGACAGTACACGAAGCCGCTCCCCTCGCCGCGCCGAATTTTGGCAGCATGTCAAAGGACGAACGGCTGGCATATCACCGCGAACGCTTGAATCGCATGTTCGGCGAAACGCATTGATCGGGCGACAACTCTTGTTCTCGGGATCGGCTTGACTGATCACCGTTTTCGCATCGGTATTTTCCCTTTGCGCTCAAACGGATAAAACCATACGCCGTACGGTAGAAACCGCACTGCTAACGGTTCGGCGAGACGATTTGGGTTACCGATGATCCAGGCATATTGCCCATTGAGATAGTCAAGGGGTACACACGCCGCCATTGCATCGTTCGGAGTGCAAGGCCGGCAATCGAGAATCTCCGCCGTCCCGACGAGTTGTCCCTTCGGTAAGGCATCAACGTCAATGTCGTGCTTGCGCGACATCACGCTTGCACAATCGAGCCGTGCGATTTGTCGCGAGGCGTACAGGTATATCGTCCCTCGCCTTCGCGTGGCCTGCGACCGAACTTCAACCGTTTTGATACCGCGAAGAATCAGCTCGGCCCAGGGTTGGCGAATACCGAGGGCGATAAGGTTGTAATCCGAGCGCGAATGGTCAGGATTTTCACTCACGATACGACATTCCCTCCCTCACACCTCAAACGACTGCATCCTCTCCGGAATGATCGGGTCGCTGTTGCAGTAGTCGTGAATGACCGATGCGAGAGATTGCGACGACTTTGGTTCGCCGTGGACGAGGAATGTGTGGTCGGCTCCCCCTTGTTGCGAGAGATGTTCGAACCACCAGCGGAAATCGTCGGCATCGGCGTGAGCCGAGAGACCGTTGAGCACTTCAATTTTTGCACGTACGGGAAAGTCGCGATCGAAGATGCGAACGCGAGGCTGGCGTTCGACCAGTCGACGGCCAAGCGTGTACTGCGCCTGATAGCCGATAATCACGATCGTGTTGTTTTCATCACCAATGGCGTGCATCAGATGGTGACGGACGCGACCGTTCTCGCACATCCCACTCGCGGCGATGACGACAAACGCCCCTTTTCGATGATTGAGCTGCGTGCTTTCTGCCTGAGAACCAAGAAATACCAATCCGGGAAAGCCAAACAGATCGACGTCCGATCGGCTCTGTTCCTGAGCTTCGGCATCCATGATATGCGAATAGTGGCGAAACACATTCGTCAGCTTTTTCGAGAGAGGACTATCGACGAACACGGGGATCCGAGGCAACTGGCCGATGTTTACGAGTTCGTTCAAGAAATACAATATATGCTGGGTACGTCCGAGACTGAACGCGGGAATGATGACACGACCACCGAGCGTATTTGCTTCCTTGAAGATACGAATCAGATCGTGTTTGATATCTTCAACCGGCGGATGAACGTGGTCGCCATATGTCGATTCCGAAATGAGGACATCACAGGCCTCGACAAATTCGGGATCGCGTAACAGCGGCGTATGTCGGCGTCCCAGATCACCGGTAAAAACGACTCGTTTGCGCTCCGTTCCATCGCGAAGGTCGAGCTCGACGATTGATGACCCGAGGATATGCCCGGCATCGTGCAATCGGACTTTGAGATCAGGCGAGAGTTCGTGCCATTCGTGATAACCGATCGGTTCAAAGAGTTTGCAGCAGCCACGAACGTCATCTTCAGTGTAAAGCGGCTCGGGGCTGGGACCACCGTGAGTCCCGTGTTTCTTAAGGTAGCGGGCATCCTCCTGTTGAATGCCGGCACTATCTTCGAGCATGATTTCGGCGATATCAGCCGTCGCCTCGGTGCAAAAGATCGGACCACGATAACCGGCTTTGTACAGACCCGGCAAGTTGCCGCAATGGTCTATATGGGCATGGGAGAGAACGACGCCGTCAAGTGACTTGGGTGTGCAGAAGAATTTTTCATTCTTGTTGCGTGCCTCTGCCCGTCGGCCCTGGAATAGACCGCAGTCGAGTAACAATCGGAGACGATCGGACTCGATGAGATGTTGACTGCCGGTCACTTCACCAGCGGCTCCCAGAAAAGTCAGTTTCATGCCGAAAACCCTAGAACGCACTTAAGTGATTAAACTGTATTGTGTTGCAGCAACAGCCACATCCACAATCAATACTCTTCTCAATGGACAACCTATGAGTTGGCAAGATGGTCATTTTGCATCGACTATACCTCTCAAAATCTGCGATATTGATACTCGACACGAAGATATGTAAGATGAGTTATCTGATTATTGCAGCTATCGTGAGTGCGAACGACACAATACGACGATATTTATAGAATAAGCAGTGTGGTTTTCGAAAGATAGACCGGAACTCCCCTCTTTCATGGTTCCCATGGAGTGACAACATGCTGAAGGTGACGACAGGTTCTTCGAGTCGAAATTGTCAGGGAATCAGTCGGCGTTCGGCAATCAAAGCCGGATTTCTCGGTCTGTCGGGGTTGACGCTTGCCGATCTGATGCGCATGCGAGCGAACGGCTCCGCCGAGAAAAACGAAAAATCGGTCATTCTGTTGTGGCTGGATGGCGGACCGAGTCAACTCGAAACCTACGATCCGAAACCTGAAGCTCCCTCCGAATACCGCGGCCCGTTCGAAACGATCGCGACCAACGTACCGGGGATGAATATCTGCGAAACTCTACCGCTCCATGCCAAGATGGCCGACAAAATGGCGTTTGTCCGTTCGGTACATCACGGCACGGGAGACCATTTCGCCGGTGCCCATTACATGCTGACCGGAAAATTCGGTTCGACGTCGGTTGATTTACCGCAGAAATATCCGTCGGTCGGATCATACATTTCTAAAGTGAAAGGGCCGAACAAAGAGGGAATGCCTGCATATGTAGGACTTCCATCGGCTCAAAGCGTGTATCTTTTCCCCGGTTATCAGGGGGCGGCATATTTGGGGCCGGCGTATAATCCTTTCAATGTCGATTCGACGAATGTGTATCTCGGTGCAACATACAACATCAACGTCGATAAGCCGCAATGCCTCGAAAATTTCAAAAACGCAAATCCCGAACGATCCGATTATCGCAAGGATTTGCTGAGCAGTCTCGACAACCTCAAGCGAGGGGTCGACCAATCGGGCATGATGGATGCTATCGACAAATATCAGCAAGATGCCATGTCGATGATTCTCAGCGGCAAGGCGCAAGAAGCATTCAATCTCGAAAAAGAAGACCCGAAACACCGGGCGAAATACGGCCCGGGGCCTTGGGGACAGTACACGCTGATGGCCCGTCGGCTGGTCGAAGCGGGAGCCACTTTCGTGACGGTCGATATGCCTCACTGGGACGATCACTCGAATATCAAAGTGACTCACGGCACAAAATTGCCACACGTCGACATGGCGGTGAGCGCGCTGCTTGACGATCTCGAAGTGCGCGGCATGCTTGATAACGTTATGATTCTGGTGATGGGAGAATTCGGACGCACGCCGCGCATCAACAACGGTCAGCCGGGCATTCCGATTCCTGGTCGCGACCACTGGGGGGATGCGATCTCTGTCTTGATGGCGGGGGGAGGACTCAGAGGGGGAACCGTCATCGGAGCCACCAACGAAAAAGCCGAGTTCCCGGTCGAACGGGCTCTCAAGCCGGCTGACATACTGGCGACGGTCTATCACGCCTTGGGAATCGATTATACAATGAAGTTCGACGATCGGGCGGGCCGACCCGTGGCGATGCTCGACGAGGGACATCACATCGCCGAACTGTTTTGAACATTGACGTCTCGGTGAGCACGACCGTGTCGACTGATCCGTGCGATATAACACGAATCAATACCCCCTATTTTGATCATCGATTGAGGTGAATCCCATCTCCCATGACGAGGCCCATCAGCAACGAACGATGATCGCCGCCGAAACCGCAAGAATGATCTTGCGAGGCGCCGAAACGGACTTTATCGCTACGAGTAAACAAGCAGCGAATGCATTGCTACGCCGTAAGTTGCCAACGAGCGACCTTCCCAACCTCGCCGAGATTCTTTCCCAGATCTTTGTCATCACCGGTTGGTTTCAGAACGCCCCGTCCGTCGCCGGTGTAGAGAACTCCGACGAGCCGAAGCTGACATCCGACGTTATCGCATTTTTTCAAATGCTGTTGAACCGATTAGCCGTCGTACGTCTTGATCCGGCGGAACATCCTGAAGGAGACCTGCTCTATCACGCCTTGCAGGTGTACGAATTAGGATTGGCCGAACGTGATTATGACGAAGAATTCTTACTCGCGTGTTTGCTGCACGACGTCGGTTATGCCATCGACCGACGGGAACCGATCCCCGCTGCGTTAGAAGTTGTCGGGCGATTCTTAACGGAACGGACCCGGTTTCTAATTGAGAATCTTCCCGAAGCGCGCGAGTACATCAAAACTCACACGATTCGCGGCGGTCTGCGCAAGTCCGAGCATTTCGAAGATCTTCAATTGCTCGCCCTGCTGGACATCAAGGGACGCAACGTCGGCGTGGTGACCGCAACAATTGATGAGGCGATCGAGTACATCGCCTCGCTTGATTCGGCGTGGGATGAATACTGAAGAACGGCGACTCAGCTTTCCGCTTTGGTTCCGGCGGAAGATACAAGTTTTGCCAGTCGCGATTTCAGACGGGCCGATTTGTTCGGGTGGTACAGATGCTTGGCACCCGCCTGATCGAGGCGTTTTGAAACCAGACGTAATGCCGCTGTGGCTTCGTCGACTTTTCCTTCGGCCGTCAATTCCCGAACGTTCTTAATAAGCGTCTTGAGAGTCGATCGTTGTGACCGATTGGCAAGGCGTCGCTTGTTGTTCTGTTTAAGGGCTTTCTTGGCGGTTTTTGTGTTAGGCATATTTCGCTATGATCCGTTCAAAACCAATGTCCATCTCGATAACGCAGTCCGGCCGATTACCGTTGCGAGCCACGTATTGTACAGCGTGACCCTCGACTTTTCCAGCGACCGGATTCAAAAGCAGAAATGTCGACGAAAGACATTTCACATCAATAACTTACAACTCACAACCATCATGAAATGACGCCGTTCTTGACCAGCATCTCTCTCACTTTTGGTCGATATTTTTCACGGATATCCCGCTGAGGAGGACGGACGGGGCCTCCTTCGAGACCAATCTGTTCGAGGCAGAGTTTGTCGAGCGTCCCTTCACCACTTGTCTCCTTGTACATTTCGAAGAACAGGTCGTAATAAGGCGAGACGATGCGGGCCACCTCTTTTTGGGCGTCAAAATATTGATGAGACTCCAGCAATTCCCAAAATTTCTGGCCCCATTTCGGAGCATAATTGCACGCATGCAGGTTGACTGACCGGCCACCATACATGTGGCTTTTCACAAAGTCACATTGGTTATCGACGATCAGAAAATGCTTCGCGAAATGTCTCAGCCCCTGTTCGAACAGAAATGCGTCGGGAGCCGACCATTTGATGGCGACGACCTGATCGATTTTGGTCAAACGCTCAAACATTTCCAACGTCGTCGAATATCCGGTCCAGTACGTGGTATATAACACCTGAGCGATGTCAGCGGCGTCGGCGGCAGCTTGCATCCAGTCAAACATGTCGTCATCGGTCGGAGCCGAATAAAACGGGGGTCCAATCTGCACTGCAACCGCCCCGCTTTTCGCGGCAGCTTTGACCAGCGTCACCATCTCGCGTGGATTGGTCGACTGCACACCGAACACAACACCCAAGCGACCGTTCACCGCCTCGATCACGGCATCGAGGATTTGAATACGTTCTGCCGTATCGAGAGCAGGAAATTCTCCCGCACCTCCACCGACTAGAATGCATGCGTTGCCGGTTTTAAGTCCGCTGTCGCAAAGAAAACGGACATGCTTCTGCATCCCGTCAAGATTAAGGTCGAGCGTTTTTTCGTGAAACAGCGTCGGAACAGGAACAAAACAACCGGTAAGCTGATGCTTGATCTGGTCGCGATTCATGAGCAATTCCTTGGAGACGAAGCGTTATAATGAGTCAGTCGAATGCAGCCTATTTTATAATCAACTCTTTGTCATTGAATTCAGGACACTTTGCAATTGACAGGTTTTGTATTCTGCGGCGACAATGTCAGTCAAGCTGTTCGATTGGTCAGGTGACGCTAAGTCGTACAAAATAAAGTAACATCTTCGGCATTTAGGTGCGATTGATGGAGTCAGTCTATCTCTAAACCACATTTATCAGTTATCTGGTGGCTCGCCCGAGTCGAGACATCGTTGTAGCAGCGCACCAGCAAATTACTCGTGACTGGTGGGATTATCGCCATGAACTATTTAAATGCAGTATTTCCCAAGTCGTTATCGACGAAGCATCTGCTGGTGATTCGAGGGAAATCTCAAAACGACTCGACGTTATTCGTCATGTACCGGTGCTGGAAATCACTGCGTCTGCCGAGCAATTAGCGAAGGCGATTATCGCATCTGGAGTAATTCCTCCACGAGCTGTACGTGACGCGGCACATATCGCCGTGGCCGCGGTTCATGAAGTCGACTTTCTCTTAACATGGAATTGCAAGCACTTGGCAAACGCGCAGTTTATGCGAAAAATAAAAGAGATCTGCGAAACGATGGGCGAACAGATGCCGTGATTTGTACGCCGGAAGAATTAATGGGGAAATAGTATGGAATGGAATGATCCTATCGTCGAGGATGTGCGCCGTCGGCGTGAAGAACTCTCCGCAAAGTTTAATTTCGATGCTGCCGCCATATTTGCCGATCTTATGGCGCGTCAAACCGCTGTCGGCGACCGACTTATTCGACTATCGCCGGACAAGTTGACGAGCAAAAATTCGAAAAAACCGGTCGCCGCGGTTCGGGTGGAAAAGGAATAAGAGATCCTAACAAAACTCGGTTGGCGTTTGCGTAACGGCGATATTGCGGTTAAAGCTCATCGTGTTAAAGGGGTCTTGTTACAAGCCGTTTCATAACCCTCTGGACGGCGGAGTTTTCGCTGTCATTTGAACGATCATTCCATCGCCAACCAGGTTATGAAACCAGTTCTAGCGAAATCGCCAGTCTACCCCATGACATTGTTCGCCAGATCAATTCCGTCTTCGGACACCAGTAATTCCCCCGCCGTTCCTTTACTGAAACGACAACTGTGAACCATATTTCCGGTCCCGGCCCCTTGCCAGCGAAGGGCTGCTTCCATCAACGGCTTCTCTCTTGCATCGAGAATGCTGCATCCGTTGATTAAGATGTCGCTGCAATCTTCCAGATCGATTCCGTAGGGGGCGGGGTTGACGATTTGAAGTCCCGTGATCGTCATGCGCCGACAACGCACGAATTCGAGCAGCCCCGAACGTTCGACCGGTACGACATTGGCCACAGTATGTTGGCTTGTATCGCTATCCTGAATAACGTTTCCCGAAAGCGTGCAATTCTCAGCATCGACGAATCGCATTCCCGTACAGAGTTCTTTTGTGCCGTAATCGGGGTTGTGGCCGAAACAGTTCGATCCGACGACGATCTCCCGGCTGTTCTCCACCAGCAAATTACGATGATGGCCGCTGTAGATGAAATTGCCGGTGAGTGTAATTCCCCGGCATCCCGTCAGATGGACATTGTCGGTCTGACTGCCGATGAGATTGCCTGAGATCGTCCACATGCCCCCCTTTTGATTGACGACCGTATCGCCGATAAATCGCACATTCGCACCGTTCGGGCTGGCCGTCGCCTGAATGGTATTCCCGACGATTGTCCCTTCACGAACAGACCCTTCGCGAACGTCAATGTAAATCTCGGCTGTCGGCTCCGCATCGGCCCCTTCGATTCCATGCGCACGATTGTTGTTGTATTCAATGTCGTTGCCGCAGATTTGAAAATTGCGAATTTCGCTTTTTTCGACCCGAATGCCGCCAAGACGGCAATAGCTGATGTGCGAGTTGTTGATGATTGCCTGATGCAGATTCAATTGATCGAGATGCACGCCGATGCAGGTGTTGTGATAGATGTGGCAATGCGAAATGATGAGGTTGCGAGCACGTTGTGTCACATGCACCCCGGTGCGGACCTGGCGAATGAGCAGCCCCGTAAGCGTTGCCTGTACTGCGCCGACAACTTCGATACCATCGGCCTCGGGATGGTCTCCCTGAATTTCAAATCCGGAAAGCGTCGGCATCCGCTCGTTCTGCCAGATCTCCGGCTTGAACGATGCGGGATCAGCCGACCCGGCATGTGTCCCTTTGATGACGAGCGCAGGACCGGCATGTGCGACAATCAGTTTGGCAAGCCCCTCCTGTCCATGAATCGCCCGGCGACCATGTTTGGCAAGATCGACAACAAGCGTACGAGTGAGCCGGTAATCCCCTCGCGGAATGTCAACCAGCCCGTCACCCGTTTGCAGGGCATGTTCGAAAGCGTCGGTATCGTCGGCAACGCCGTCGCCGACGGCACCGAAGTCGTAGATGTTGCTCATAGGATATAATTCTCAGGTGTGAGTTGAAGGCTCAAATGAATCGACACTGGGAGTCGGACAGCGCAGCCTTTATCCGCTTAAATCACCCTACAAGCCGTTTCATAACCCTCTGCTGGGCTTCGGGTATTTCAGGACCATTTGAACGTCTTTTCGGTCGCCAACTGGGTTATGAAACCAGTTCTACGAAAAAGTGATTGCGACGACAATGCTCATCACGCCGCTTTTGGCGGGAGTTCGCGGGCGAGTTCGCTCTGTCCTGGGATATTCAATGGAGAGGTGTTCGACTGCAACTGTGCCAACAGATCGCGGATGATCTGTTCGGCTTCCAGCTTTTCGTGCAGCCAGCGATCGCGGATTGCTTCCCAGGCGGTTTCCTTGGTCTCAAACTGAACGGTATCGCGTTGCAACGTCTGTTCGCGTCGGCGGATTTCTTCGTCGCGCTGAGCCACCCATTCGGTAAGCGTCTGACGCTCGCTGCGAAATTCGTCTTTCTGCTGCGAGAATGACTGTTGAGCCTGTTCCAACTCGCGGCGCTGTTGTGAGATGGCTTCTCGCAATCGGCGAAAGTGATCGGAGAGCGCCGACCGGGCATCGTCGAGCTTCTTGCGCGCTTCTTCAGCACCAATCGTGTTGGTCATTTCTGACCATGCCTCTCCCAGCGAAACCCGCATTTCAAGCACTTCGCGATGCGATTGTTCGAGTTCGGTGCGGAGCTGGTCGAGCCGCACACGTCGACTTTCGAGGTTCTCGGCGTGTTGTGTGAGCAAATCCTGCTGGCGACGGTTTTCGGTCAATTGGGCCTTGTGTTCTTGCTCCCACGCTTTTCGCTCCGCCTGGAGTTTGTCGCGCTCCTGGGCGATATTCGATAAGTGCGTCTTTTGCACGTCGCGCACGAGTTGCACGGCTCTCAAAATCGAACGTTCGCGTTCATCGATCACCTCGCGGTATCTTTCGAGCTGCTGGTTACGCAGACGAAAGATGGCGTTGTCCTGCTCGAGGCGCTGCTGCGCTTTCTGCATGTCGAAGCGATGAGCATTTTGAGACTGTTCGAGTTCCTGTTTGATTTTTTGCAGATGCTCACGCTGAAAACGGGATCGTTTTTCGAGGATGCCGCGGTCACGTTCGATTTCTTCGTCGAGTTTCTTTCGGTCCTGTTCCCACGCCGATTTCTCCTGCATGATTTTCTCACGCAGTTCTGAAAGTTCTCTTTCAACTTCTTCGCGGGCCAAACGCAACGAGGCGCGTCCTTCGTCGACTTCGGCGTCGAAACGGTTCCGTTCTTCCTTCATGTCCCGGCGTTCTTCGTCGCGCTGTTTAAGAAACAGCGCCCGCGCCTGTTCGAGTTCGTGACGCTCGTCTTCGAGTTCCTTTGTGATCTCGAATCGAATTTTTTCACGTTCCTTCTCAACCTGGCTGGCCAGGCCTGCCAGCGTACGTTGATGTTTTGCCTGATGCTCTTCGACCTGGCGAGCGAGTTCGCGCCGCTCGTTTTCCAGGGTTACACGCAGTGCGCGAATTGATTCGTTTTCGTCGGTTGTGTTAACGCGTGTCCCAGTCGATTCACGACGCTTTTCGTAATCGCGTTCCAGATCCTGTCGAGCGATATCCAATTCCTGAGACAATCGTTCGTATTCGTCAATCGTACTATTGCACTCATTGAGTTTTCGATTGAGGTCGTGTTCGCGCCGTCGAAGCTGATGTTCCTGCTCGTTGATTTCGTCTTCGGCCTGATGAGCCCACAACCGCAACTGGCGGCGTTCCTGGTCGAGGTGAGCGAGTTGGGCCTGAAGGTTTTGCTCGCGGCGAAGGAGATCATCGAACTGAGACTGCAATTGCTGAGCAATCTGATTCGCCTGCAACGGAAGATCAAATGAAGCAGCGGGATCCCGATTTGCTTCGGGCGATAATCGGAGCGGACGGGACGTCGCGCGTTCGATTTCGTCGGTGTCGTTTTCTGACAGCAAACTCGACTTCGACAACGAGGGGCGAGGGGAAGACTCGACCTTGTTGCGTGCGGCTGAGCGGCCCACGGCTGTGGATAACGACTCCGCCGCTTCTAATGAACGGCGTTGGGGAGGGGCATTGACGCTGTGGGATGCCGGCTGGTCGTGCGGAGCATCGAGCCGGTGTTCCTGGGCAGGACGAACAACTTTCGACGAACGAACTCCCTGAACCGGTTGAGACAGACGTTGATCGTCCGGCGCTTCGGCAGGCGGAATGTCGCGTTCAGATTCCAAGCTCATTCCGGGAATCCTTTCCCTGTGTTGAGCCAATTGTTCGTTCTCGAATTGAGGACGGCCCGAAATCGAATCGGCCGTGCATGTGATCTAGCCGCCACCATCCATAGTCGCGACTCGAATTTTAGGCGTTAAAACAAAACAAATACTGGACTTCAGACTCAGCCGTTGAGGCAGTCGTCGATTGTTGTTGTGAAGCGTGTTTTCGGCGGAATGCCGAGAACGCGGTCGACAATTTCACCTTTTTTGTAGACGACCACCGTCGGAATCGCATTTACGCCAAGTTGCGTGGCAATCTGTGGATTTTGATCGATGTTCATTTTACCGACGCGTACCCGACCAGCGTAATCGCCTGCCAGTTCTTCGATCATAGGGGTCAGCATTTTGCACGGTCCGCACCAGGGAGCCCAGAAATCGACCACAACGGGCTCCTCGCTTTCGAGGACTTCTTTCTGAAAGTTTGCATCGGTGAATTCAAATACGTTTTCAGCCATTGAAGCCTCTCCTCCCGGAAGTTACATCCTAGGAATATAAAAGGGGTTGCGATCAAATATTGATCGATCGTCCACAAAAGGGACTTCGCCCGAATTCAGTGAAATGTGTAATCGTTTCAAACCATAGGGGTGAAAGATTATAGGTATTGCAGGTTTTCTGTCAATCGACGCTTTCTTTGACATCAAGCGAGGGCATCGTAACACGCAACCGTAGACAGCTTGGGAATCCCTGCATACCCCCTGTGATGCCGTACGGCCATTCCCGGTGGAACTGTTTGACGTTGCACGGAGTCGTGAAATCAGACATCGTCGATTGGGAACAGAATATCCCCGAGAGCCACGTTGCGCTATAATGACTGGGTGAGCCGCGAGATGGTGGAATTTAAGCCCGGCTTTCCATTCGGTCTAAAGGTTCTCCTGTCACGACACCTGCATTCGTGCGAGAGTTCGCACAAACTCGTAGTGATCGACTCTCACACATCGAACGGAATGATTTCCCCATAGCAGCCCGTTGAGAAATGGGTGGGATTGCCGGCTTGTCCAGCAGTGCGGTTGTGAGACATCGGAAATACACAGGTGGACAAGCCACCCGTAGCACACAAAATTTGATCATCCTTTATTATCAACGGGTTGATAGGAAACATGTGATGAACGAGCAGCGTTATCGATTCATAATCATGTCGGTGGCCACGGCGATCCTGGGATTGTGGATGACGTCTCTCGATAACGCTTTCGCTCAGGAGAGTGACGCCGCTTTGAATATCGAAGTCGATGACTTTCAGGCCGAAGCGGAGCCGATTGATATTCCCGCCGATGCCGTTGATCTACCACCGGAGGTATTTGACAACGTTTCTACTCGTTCCATCGGTATCAGTCTGGCGGAATCACCGGCGTATTATGCCATCTTGAATCATGCGAAGGTTTTAACCGCCGAAAAGCTGACACAGGCAGCCCGCCAACAACGCGAGATTCGATACAAGGTGAGTCCGCTTTTCAAGGACAAGCCCGTCGATCAATTCCTTCCATTCGTCGATCTGTTCAAACATCCCGACGCTTATATTGGCAAAACGGTGACTTTGACGGGATACACGCGACGGTTAAATTCGATCTCGGCAGACCCCAATCCATACGGTATCAAGACGCTGTACGAACTCTGGTTATTCACCGACGACTCGCAGAATAACCCGTTGGTAATCGTCTGTACCGACATTCCGGACGATTTGCCGCGCGGTGACGACCTGATTAACGGGATTTCGGTCACCGGTTACTTTTTCAAGTTGTATGGATACGACGCAGAAGACAGCAAACGTCTGGCACCGATGATTCTTGCACACAACGTGACCTGGAACCCTCCCCGTACCTTGCCCCCGCCGGTTTCACCCTGGATTCTGTACCCGGCAGCCCTATTGGGTATCGGATTGTTACTATTCGTGCTCTGGTTCATGGCCTATCGCGATCGCGTGAATTCGCCGCTCAAACGCGTTACACTTCACGCGCCGGAACAACTTTCCTGGCCTGCAAACGCGGCTGAGCGAGAGAGTTCGAATTCCTCCTCCCCAGATATTTCCAAGATCATCGAACAAAACAGCGACAGAGAAAGCGATACTCCGGTATGACCGAACGGCGTTTGACGGAACCCATGTCCCGACCGATTCGACTGGGAGTGCTGATCTCCGGTGGCGGCACGACGCTGGTCAATTTTTTGAAATACGTCACCGCAGGCAAACTCAACGCCGAGATTCCACTTGTCATCGCCAGCACTGCCGATTGTGCCGGAATTACTCGTGCTCGTGAAGCAGGTCTGAATTGTGAAATCTTGGCGCGAAACGAATATTCAAGCGTCGTCGAGTACAGCAACGCCATTTTTGCGCTCTGCCGCGAACATCGCGTCGATCTGGTGACGTTTGCCGGCTTCTTGTGTCTACTACAGATTCCTGATGAATTCACCGACCGCGTGCTGAATATTCACCCGTCGTTGATACCGGCCTTTTGCGGCAAAGGGTTTCATGGTTCGCGAGTGCACACGGCAGCAATCGATCGAGGTGTGAAAGTCAGCGGTTGCACGATTCATTTTGCTGACAATCAGTACGATCATGGTCCCATCGTGTTGCAGCACACAGTTCCCGTCGACCCCGACGATACTCCCGAAACACTCGCAAAGAGAGTCTTTGCGGCGGAGTGCGTCGCGTACCCCGAAGCCATTTCACTCTATGCCTCGGGAAGATTATGGCGAACCGATGATGGCAGAATCATCGTGCGTTGATGGATGTCGACACGTTCACCTTAACGAACCCTGACTTGTGTGATTGAACCGCCGACTTGCCGTTGAATAACGAGGCGTGCGACCGTGGCCGAAAGGAAATCATCGACCTTGCCATGATATCGTTTGGACGTTTGCAAAGCCTACGGGAAAAATGGCTTGAAGCCAACAACGTCGCAAAACGTCAAATCCTCAACACCCGCTGCAGGAACTGTACGCACGACGGCGTAATACTAGTCCCCACAATAAGAAAGCCTTTCGACGTTTTCGCCGAAAGGCTCGTTTTTAACGAAAGTCGGGGCGACAAGACACGGTTAGAACTTTTTTGCTCCGCTCTTTCTGACCTGCAAACATCCGACCCCGCGGCTTTTGCAGGGCTAAAGTCCCTGATCGGAAAAAACCGTAAACAGCTGAAGTGATTCGCTTCTCGCCTTCCAAAGCAAGGCGGAAAGCGATTCATCAAACAGCTTTCTTAAAGCCCTTGCCGAACGAAGTTTGATTAGCGGCTCCTTCGCTGGCACGATCGCGCAAAGACGCTTGCAGAAGCTTCTTTGCAGGTCGCCTTTTCATGTTTCTGGCTGCGCGTACGCAACAGCGTTCTGTGTGGTCTTGCCAAGCGTTTCAGATGGAGAATCAAAACGATGACTACCTCACCTACTCCCAGTGAAAACCCAAAGAACCAGAACGAGACTGACTGCCGCTTCGACACAGACGAGCAACAGGCTAAGCAAGAAGCTCTAAAAGATCCCATCAAGCAGGAGCAGTACCGCCAGGAATATCTTCGGCAACTGCGTCTCCGGTCATGTCCCGGCTGCGGTGAGTCGGATTTGTTCTAAATTGTCAGCTGAGCGACTGCAAATGCCACTTAGCGACGCTGATCTACACCCACATATTCAACCGTTGTGCTGCGGCGTCAGCAGCCCGCCCGAGGGTCTAACCCGATCAGCCGATCACACAGGGAGAGGATTGAGATGGGCGCAACTAACGGATAAACTGTGCCTTACGAGAATCGGTGACTTGCGTGTCACGCTGCAAAATAGAAGTCTAAAGGTGACGCGCAAACCGTCATGCGATTAGGTTATTTGGCACACAAGGACGCGATAATGATTTACGAACCGGTCAAAGCAAATCGATATTTCACGAAAACTGATCTCTACTCCGCTATCGATTGGTCGGATTTTAACGTCGTCGTTACGGCGTTTGAAGAACGCATCAACAACTGGTATCTCGAACCCGCAACAGAATTAGCAAACGCAACCGGCCATTACGCGTTTTCAATCATGGCAATCAATTGTTTACTGATTGACACGTTTAGCCAATTCGCGGCCGGTCAGCTTAGCTCATCCGCTAGCACGTTTAAAAGCTTTGTCTCCAAAAACCTTCCAAATTTCAACGCTACCCTGACCGCCACGATTTCACATGATGACCACAGTCGGAAAATCACTCTTTCGACCGTCGCTGATGTTGTCTATCACGGTTTCCGTTGCGGGATTCTACATCAGGCGCACATTCCGTTGTACGGCGGAATTGTCCCCGGTGGTGCGCCGTTCAATGAAATGGCATCTGGTCAGACCATCTACTCCGCCGACGGATCAGCTTGCCCCACAGTATCAATCAATCCCTTACAGATGCTGGATGATCTCAAGACCTACTTCGCGGATTACATTTGCAACCTAAAGAACACTGCCCCACAGTTTGACACTCTACGCAACAACTTCCGATTGAAGTTTACCGATAGCTTTGGCATATCTGTTTAGCCACTACCCCGGTATGCGCCAATGGCATCAGCGGCAACGTAAGTAGTTGCTCCCCTCATCTCGATATTCTCTACCGCACGGTTGCCGTGTTCCCTGAACTTGCAGTCCGAAGTTTTACTGGCGGCTCTTTCACTGGAACGATCTCGCAAAGATGCTTTTCAAAGCCTCTTTGCTGACCGCTTTTTCGTATTAAGCACTTCGCGCATGTCGACGCTTGGAAGGCGATCGGTTGCGGCCAGTATTAAACGGTCGCTTTCCTCTCAAGCATCTGATTGATCGAATCTCTGAACTCTGCCAGTTCGTCTGCTGTTGAAGCTCTTCGCAGCGTATGCCAGCCAGTAATACTTATTTGCCCTGTTTCAGTATTCACAACCCAGCAATCAAAGCTCTCAGCGGCCCATTCGTGTATGAGCCCGTGCTCGATCAGTTTCTCCACGTCAGCTGCCACTACCGCTACGGCATCTGGGTTAAATAGGGCTTCAACGGAATGCCGATAATTTCCGAGATATGGTGTTTCATGCTTGCTGAATTCCCCGGATTTAAAACGCGTAATCAGTAAGCCAGTCGTACCGACAGAAATCTGATTGATAATTTCTGGAGCAATTTGCAGGTCCATTCCATAGACCTTGATGAGCCCCTCGTAGAGCTCTTTCTGATCATCAAGATAATCTAAACTTATGAGAAACTCACCCAGGGAATATGAACCGACAGTGTGCTTTTCCAATCCAGGAACCTGCCGGGTAAATTCTGCAAGTACGCTTAAAATTTCTTTGTTGTTTTTAGCCTTCGACAAAGAATCAGCTAAATCCCTTATCACTTCTAGATTTTCACTGGCTGTACGATCCACAAGCATCTCCTCTTGAAGTTCTCCGATTGCAGCGGGCAATGACGCGGCAACCGGATCTTTGTAATGCTGAAGTTCCGACTTCTTTCGTAAAATTCTGCTCCACGAACTATACGGTGCTTTACACTTGGAAGCGATTCAGATAGCGAGGTATCGATCGTGTCCCGTCTCCGGTGAAGCCGACCTGTCCTAAAATAAGAATTTGTTACCAGCATCGACAGCGATGTAAGCAGTTGCGCCCCTCATCTCGATATTCTCGACCGCACGATTGCCGTGCTCCCTGTACTTGCAGTAGCCGATCACGCTCGGCACATTTTCAATAAGCTTCTCCGAAGCTATTTGACCGGTGAGCTCACTGATGATCTTGATGACTGAGTCAGGAGTTGGGCCAACGTCGGCAAGAACAACAGCGAACCCTGTTGGCTCAGCCGATAAGGTGGGAACCACTACTCTTTCATTCTTCTTTCGCTCTTCTTCGCGTCTCTTAAATCGCAAATACAGCATGTAAAGGATGTTGCCTTGGATGTTATCAACACCGGAGTACACATAGGCGAGGAAGAATTCCTGGACGGTGGCGGATTCTTTGGCAATTTCCTCTGCGGTTCGTAGAACCAGCTCCAGGTGCTGCTCTTTGCGAAAATTGCGCCACCAACCCTTTGCACTATCAGACGCAGATTCCAGATCGAGCATTTCCTCAACCTCGCTCAGGCGAGCTTCGAGTTGCTCCTTCGACCAGCCTTTGATATTTGAAACAGCACAAGTAGGAGTACCCTCGGCAGGTCTTGCTGGTGGAGCCAGGGGCACTTTGCGATGAAGTGATTCGTACGTAATGTCACTGTGATCGAGAATCCGTTGAAGCTTGCCATCTTCAAAGCAGGGTGTCAGCCATGCGTGAAATGGTGGAGTTGATCCATCGCCGATGAAAACCGTTGCAGGTGGCCCGAGAAGCGGGTGCGGTACCGGGTTTGCTATCTCAGAAGGCAATAGAAGTGGCCGAGCCGAAAGCTCCCAGCTTTCTGCGCCCGCCAACTCTTCTGCAGAAGTGACCGGCTTCGGGAGGTTATTCGGAAGACAGACCGTCGCCTGTCCACTCAGTCGGCTGAAGTAATCGGCAGAGTTAAGGTCAAGACCGCCTCCGAAGACGACCTTCGTCTGGAAACCAGATAGCACCGTAGCTGCATCATCGCGGTAAACAGAGTAAATCTGGTCGATCCCCTGAGTAGCAGCGATGAAATGCAAGCGACGCTCTCGGCCAGTGTGTAGCGTACGCGCAAGGGATGGTACGCATCCAGCGGCTGGTAGCTCATCGATGATACCGAAGCTTTCGATTGGGAGTGTACCCGCATCGGATTCCGACGCTAACTGGTTCGCCGTGGAAATAAAGGTTTCCATGATCAAATTGAGGAGCACGTGAAAAGCTCCAATTCTATGCTCGCTTACCTCGATAACAGCAATCACACCCTCGCTTAGAGCTTCCTGAAATGGTAGCTCATCCTTCGACAAGAACGCTTCGGCGCAGTCGATGAATGCGGTGCACTCACGCAACGTCGTTACATTGGTTTCCGCGTTCCGGTTATCGCTCAGGAAGTATTCGCCGTATCTTGCGAGTGCATCGACATCAGGGTGCTGCTTTGCAAATGCGTTAAATGCCTTCGCATTCATGATTCGTCGCAACTCAACGAGCGTGCTTCGCTCAGAAGGTGCCTCCGTTGCGAGGGCATAAATAGCAAATTTAAGATAGTCGGCCACAGTGCGGTACGTCCAACCACCTTCCCCGAAACGAGTTTGGCCAGCAACCGAGCTAACGATGGCTTCTGCTATTACCGCAGCCTGCTCCATTGAAGCCACGTAGGCCAGAGGGTTAAAGCCAAGGGAGACTGCTGGATTTCCGGGAGCAAATACACGAACTGAACGCCCGTGGTGCTTGGCAACTTTTGCAATTCTAAGAGTCTGATGACGGCCTTTCGTGTTCAAATAAAACGCATTGGCACCCCTTCGGATGACGTCAAAAAAAGCGGGTAGGATGCCGCTCTCCGTCTTTCTTGCACCAGATCGACCGATAAAAAGAGTGTTTGGAGAATCAACTCCAGCGGGAAGTGAGAGGCCGTTTGCCAGATGAACAATGTCTCCATCGTCAGTCACCGCGTAAGCTGGCAAGAGCCGGATATACTGCTCGGGATTGCTGGAAGAACTCGCCATGAGCCGCTCAATGCGTGCTCGGCTTGCGAGCCTGGCGCTACCAAACGGTCCGGCAAACGGTACGCATACTTGGTGTGGCACCTCATGGCTTCTAAACATCAAGCCATCGAACTCGGAATTTGGATCGCTGGGTTGGTCCTGGTACGACATTCTGCTCTCCTTGTTTGACCGATCATCGAGAATGCATTCTGGAACGAAGTAGGGCTAAGCTCCAAGTAACGACAGGAACACCAGCAACTTTCTTGTTTTTGTCGCGAAACTTTTGAGTAAAACATCGAAGGGGCGAGCGCATGCCCGCCCCTTCGATCATCAGTTGTCGGTTTAGCAGTGCGACTAGGACTGGACCGGTTGGTGAGGATTCCCGGTCGCTTGCTGCTGAGTCCAGGTTTGCTGAGCGGCATAGGTTGGCTGAGACATCTTGCAAATCTCCTATGGAGAACGGATGCCAGTCCGATTATCCGCGTAACACTCGCGAAATCGGCCTGACAGAAGTGGAAAGTACTGGAATGGAAACAGTGGAGGCGGTCGGCGCCTACCACATGGGCACGAGTGCTATAAAGTGATTATGGCTGCTGCGTACCCTGACCATCGCGGCAAGGCAACGGATGAGGCAAGCTCTGTCATTCACTGAAAAATCGGAATGGGGGTCACCCGATTCGGCTCGGATTTGACGTCTTCATACGCCCATTTGATTGACTTCCCAGAATTTTAGACGATCCTATAAACGGATCAAGTGAGCTTTGTGTTTTCGATGGATTTTTTTCTCAAAAGGTCGCTCAGCGCCTCCAGCACATCCAGACGTGGCTGCACTGTCTCGCCAGTTGAAATTCGACCAATTGTTCCCAATCCCTTCCCCGTCAACGCCGCAACTTCGCGGTTCGTCATCCCGTGTTCATGCTTTAGGATTCTGAGAATTGCTTGTGCATCCGGTCGCTCGATAGTTGGCATCGCTGCCTCTCGGGAGATCCCGCCGACTTCCACCTGTTGTTTTTCGAGTTGCTTGATGAGGTCAGCACGAGCTTCTGTCGACCAGCCCTCGGTGGTTGCGAGAATCGAATCCATCGCCTGATTTAACTGCTTCTCCTGTCTTGGCTCCATCCTCCTCCGGGCATCATTTTCGATAAGCAGCGACAGAATAGCGCATAGCTGATCCCTACTCAAATTGTCGAGAAATGGGCGAATATCGTCGCCACATGGCACAATTACGACCTCTGCATCCTGCGTGATCGAGCACTTTTCTGCGGCTTTTAGTGCCTTGAGAAACGACTTTTTGAACTTCGCGCTGCTGTAAAACGTGTTCGAGGAGCGAAAGGGGCCAAGAGCGATGACTGAACCAAACTTGTTTACCAGATCTTCCCAGCGTTGGCCGAGCACGTATTCCGCATCGTCTTCGAGAAGCCCGTAGATTGCCCTGTAGAACCGGCCGCTGTGCAGATCGATTTCAGACACAAGTTGACCTTCTGCGTCAGGTACGGCCTGAACCCGAAAGGCGACGATTTTCGGAAGCAGTGTGTCGCCACTATCGGTATCCGATACTTCAGCCCTTTGCGTTACCTTCTGCTTAGCCATGTCCGTAATTCGCCTGTCTGAAACTGATATCGCCCGTCGTTGAGCTTGAGGTAGGCAAGTTTACCCTCCCGCCGCTCAAACGCGAACACAAGAGATTCTGCCCTGACGTGCGAATTCCGTCCGGAATAAAGCCTCCAGAGCTTCATCAAGCAGACATCGAGAAAAATCGCGGACGGCGAGGCTGGAAGTTGAGAATCGCTCGATTGAAGCCGGGACACGTGTGATCGCATTCGCGACGAATCCCAACGTGCTACGTATCCCAAATGCTCGTGTCCAAAAAGTGACCTGTCGACACGAACCGATTCCGTAGCGCTCCGTGGAATCGGAGAATACCGCTCAGCGGACCAACCCAGATACTCCCCCGGTGCCTTTCCTCTATAGCTGTGTTCTGTGGGAATAGCAGCCAGCACCGCGTCATCTTCAAGACAGCCGTCTGGCAAGAGCCACTTGAGACCGACTGGGATCGGGATCAATGGAAAGACCTCTTTGTGTCGGTTTCGCAATAAGAGCGTCGGTTCCCGTAGCGTGTGCTCTCGCATTTCATCAAGCACCGGCATCGAAACCTTCCGGTAGCCACCAGTTTCTAGGATGGTCTCACTCAGAAACGCCAGCGGGTGGAACCAAATCTGACAGGGCTGGTTACTCGCGTCAGCAAAAAACCTGTGAAAGATGTCTCGAACTATGCTCCAATGCCGCTCCATCTCGCTATCGCCAAGGTTGTCTGACTTTGGCAACGCTGCCATCTCGCACTCAACGGCAAACTGGTGCCAGCAATTCTTCAACTGACCGCCGGTACCGACAAGAAACTTACTTCGCTGTGCCGTAACCGATTCAAAGTCAAACGGGCCTATCCCTGCATCCCAATCAACTTCGCGAGTATCTGGAATTCCCAGCAAAGTGTGATCGCTACCAGGAAGTTCAACCATCTCCCCTACTGATCCACGAAATTTCCGGCAAGCGTCATAAAACTCTTTCACGCCGTGCGAGAGATCAAGTTCGCCATTCGGTTCAGGGTCCGGTTGCTGCGGTTGCATTATTTCGGTTCCGTAAACGCCTAACTTGACTGGCCTTCATCAAAGTGTACCGCAGCCGCTGAAGCGATACCTGAGGTGGTGCCCGGTCGAATTCCGCGAAGCGAATACACAACTGAAACTCATTTAGGGCAGCGCTGAGCTCTTGATTATCTCTACCTAATGTTCATCGTGATTCGACTGTAACTCCCTTTCTCGGTTCCCAGCAGGAATGTCCCCGCCATCGCCACATCGAAAGCGGCCGATCAATTCAACCTGGCTTGAGACGCGAAAGTGTTTATAAATCGCCTTGGCATGATCCTTCACCGTGTATTCGGAAATATGCAGCAACTTTGCAATCTGCTTGGTAGTTCTTCCTTCAAGCATCATGATCATCACCGTTCGCTGACGCCGGGTTAGCTGTGGAACGCCTTCCCCTTTGTGCGTTGGCATTTCTGCACGATGGAGCCAATCAATTTCGCTTAAAAGAATATGGGCAATTCGACTTTCCCTCTCGTCGAAAGCATCGCGACCTACTTCACGAAAGAGCCCGATCGCGCTAATCACCCCCGGTTCGTCCAGCGGATATATGGAGTAAAGAAAATGGTCGATGCCCAGTCGAAGCCGGTTTCTTTTCACATTTGGACTGCTGTACCACTCGTCATCCGGAACCACTTGTTGCCGTGTTCGAGTGAAGTGCCGTCCATCGCGAAGGATCTCGGTGAGTGGGACGCTGTCCGGAGATGGTGGCGAACTTGCCTGCCCCGCTTCAATCCACCCCGTCACCTGCTCGTCGGTAAGACCGCCGTGCAGCAATCCGATTGAGATCGGAGTGTTGGTGGGAAAGTCGACCCGTGTCATCGTCCAGAGCCATCCATCGGCACGAACGAGGCGACTGAGGCCGCCCATCAGCATTCGCTTTCTCGCAGCGTGGTCGCCTTGGAAGGCGGCAACATCAGCCAACAGGCGGACAATCGCCCGCACATCGGTCTCGGAGAGGACAGCGGAGTGCTGCTCCGTTTCTTCAGACGACGTTGCCTTCATCTCTACTCCCCAAAATTCTGGTTTCAGCGTGCTCTGTCTTTCGTGACTCTGATCCGCCGTTGCGGCTCAGGCCTTCCGGAAATTCCCACAATTGTGGGATGGAGTGACGACTGGTCGCTCCATAGTATGCGATCAATTAATTCCGGCGAACCAGCGACTGGTATTGGATGAACGCCTGACGAGATCCAGCATCGTTACCAGATGGTTGAGGCTTGGAACTAAATTTTTGGACATTTCGCAGGAATGGATCAATTCAGTATGCCAGCGCTTTTACCGAAAAACAATCGCGAACGCCTGGCCATCGTTCGCACGGAACACTTCGATTCACTCGCGCTGCTTTCGGCAAGCAACTCTGGGAGCGAAACGTGCTTCACTTGCCACAGCTCGATATCGACGTCAGGAAAGAGTGTGCCAGACCCAGACACTCAGAATTTTCGAGAGGGATTATAGACATATGTTTCGCTTTGTCTTGATTGCGAGTGCACTGCTTGGAATTGTTAGCCAGGTACACGCAGGAATCATCCTGCCCGGCGATCTTAATCCGGGAGATCCATTTCGCGTCCTAATCACCACGTCCACCACGACTCAGGCCTATGCCACGTCAATTGACTACTACGACCAACACGTTCAGAACGCAGTTGCGAATTCTCCACTCCTTGGCTTTCCGGCTGGCGACTGGCAAGTGCTCGGCTCGACATTCGGGACTTCTGCAAGAGACCACACCAACACAAATCCAACCGTTAACGTTGGTGTACCGATCTATCGTCCTGACGGGGTCCGACTAGCGGATGACTATGTTGAGCTTTGGTCTGGAAACCTACAGGCCGCACCCAACATCACCGAACTTGGCATGATCTCAACGCACACCGCCGTCTGGACTGGCTCGTATGTCAACGGAACAGAAGCAAATTGGGAATTAGGAAACCGAGGCGTCGTCAATACTGGCCAGAATGCCAATGCTCACCGATACGGACGATGGTTCCACCACGGAAACCAGTGGCAGTGGTATGAGCTGCCCCTCTACGGTATCTCCCCAGTGTTAACCCATTCCGGCGGCTCCACTGATCCGGACCCAGCGACGGTTCCTGAACCGAGCACATTTTTGATGATGACGATCGGCATGGCCGGACTTTACATATCTCAACGTCGCAGACGAAATCAATGCTCATCCGACTTGTCTCCCGCAGTGGATTCCTAAATCCGACGATAGCCAGCTTTTCATCCGAGGACAACTTCAATGCACAACTCAAGCCTCTCATTCAGTAGACCAGCAACATCAAATCACGTGCTGCTAAAAGCAGCGTTGCTGCTACCTCTTATCACCGGCTGTGGAGGAAGTGATGAGATCGTTGGCCAGGACGTAACAATTCCCTCAACGAGCACGGTCCCTTACAAAGCAGAACTGACTCCTGGTGACCGAAACAATGCCTTCGCTCCATTCTCAGCTGATGAGCGGAAAAAGCTTAGTCCACTTCAAGTCAAATGGCTCAACTTGATCAACGAGTCCAATGCGGAGATTGACAAGATTCTTCAGTCATCAGCTAACCCAGGAGTCGCAGCAGCAAAGGTGAATCAGTACTACGCAAAGCAGGCCAAGCAATTTCGCGCTTTGAAGGATGAGATTGAAAGGACTGGCATCGATAATTGGAGATTCGAGATTACCGAGGCCGGTCTCGGCTTCGCCCCAGGACACGTCTTCACTCCCTGGGTTGAAAATAATGGTCGTTACATTTCTGTTAACTCGAACGCTTACGGGTTTTTCTTGTCGATTGGCGACGGACAAACCTTTTCTAACCTCGGATTTCGCGATGGAGAAAGCGGCGACTTCAAACTTGAAATCGGCGATCTTAGCGAGGCCAGTCAAGATGCGTTCGATCAGAAGCCGGGCACCCCTGCTTACGTCTCGATTCCGCCGGGATCATTTTTCATTCATCGATACGGATATGGGACAGGGTTGGAACAGGAAGACCCATGCCTTCGGCCGAAAGAGGTTGATGCGCAACCTGACATCTTTCCATTTGCGCGAGATGTGATTGTCCAGTCAATCGATCCCGGCCTAATCATCCAAGAAGAGTTCAGTAATTTGAAGTCGCCTCTGCGTTGCACGATGGAACAACGTTTCTACATTGTCGACCCGAAAGCAATCCTCATTTCTTCGGAGAAGAGTGACAATCGAAGATTTCCCGAGATCTACCAGCAAGTGCTTGAGAACTGTCGCAATCGGATGAAAGCCGCCAACGAGAAGCTGGATGTTGACGGCGGTTCAAAATGGCGGCGCGGGGCGGTCGAATCTGGTGGCGCTAGTTCCGTGAAGGTCTCCGAGGGTTAGTTGTGTGTCGCGGTCA
>JAQCEJ010000101.1 GCA_027618475.1 Planctomycetota bacterium
TCCCGACGCCGGTCACGACTCGTGGACCGAAACGTACAACAATCCCGAGTTCTACACATGGCTGCTCGAACAGAAGCGGACGAACGAAGAATAAACACATGCAGCACGATGCGAGTTACATTTGCGACGCCTGCGGCGAAGAGATCGTCATTCCTCTCGATCCCTCGGAAGGAGAGTGCCAGCAATACGTCGAAGACTGCCCCGTCTGTTGCCGGCCGAATGTGATTCACATCGAGTTTGAAGATGACGGCGAAGCGAGAGTCTGGGGGGAAGCGGAATGAAAAGACGCAAGTATCGCAAAACTTCTTGATGACTTTATGCGTCCTCTGCGATCTCTGCGTTTCAAAAAAAAGAAGAGATGGAAACGCAAAGGACGCTGAGAACGCAGAGATCGAATACTTTCCACAAAGTCTTCGCTTCTGGACGTGGTAAGTTCTCCCCATCAGCCGATCTCACTGCATTCGGCATTCCTTCGTGCTACGCCATCGTCACCCCCATCGCCCCGGCGACGCGGCGGCAGAGGTCCATCATTTCCTGGAACGCCGCCGGCGTGAGTGATTGCGAACCGTCGCTCATCGCCTGTGACGGGTCGGGGTGAACTTCGATAATCAAACCATCGGCTCCTGCCGCGATCGAGGCGGCACTCATACTGGGGACCAGCGATGCGATTCCCGTGCCGTGGCTCGGGTCGACGACCACCGGCAAATGCGTCCGTTGATGCAGATACGGCACGGTCGCCAGCGGCAGCGTGAACCGCGTGTGATTTTCGAACGTTCGCACGCCCCGTTCGCAGAGAATGACCTGCGCATTTCCCTGGTCGAGAATGTATTCCGCGGCGAGCAGAAATTCTTCGATCGTCGCGGAAGGTCCGCGTTTGAGCAGCACCGGAGTGCGCGTTTCGCCGACCGCTTGCAACAGATGATAGTTCTGCATGTTCCGCGCGCCGATCTGCAAGATGTCAGTGTATTGGCAGATGAGATCGACATGCTGCGGCGTCATGACTTCGGTGACGATCGCCAAACCCGTCACCTCGCGGGCGGCGGCGAGAAGTTTGAGTCCTTCTTCTTTCATCCCCTGGAACGAATACGGACTCGTCCGCGGCTTGAAAGCCCCGCCGCGCAAGCCGCGGGCTCCTGCCGCTTTCACTTTTTGGGCCGATTCGAGAATTTGCGCTTCACTTTCAACCGAGCAAGGCCCGGCAATGACGCCGACGTTGCCGCCACCGATGACGAGATCGAGAACTTTGACCACAGTCGGCTCCGATCGAGCTTCTTTGCTGGCGACTTTGTAGGGGGCGAGAATCGGTACGACTTTTTCGACATCGTCAATCGATTCGAGGGCTTCGCGCGAACGGTGACGTTCGTCGCCGACGGCGGCGACGACGGTTCGCTCGGTCCCGACAATAATGTGCGCCTTAAGCCCCAGTTCTTCGATCCGGCGGACAACGCGATCGATTGTCGCCTGCGACGCCCCTTTACGTAAGACAACAATCATGACTGATTTTCCTTGAGAAGCCGTGACTTAACCCTGTCGATGATGACAAGAATCGAGAAGGCAGAACGGCGGATTCTATGAGATAACCGCAACAGAGTACCCGCAAAAACAAAAACAGCCCTGAAAACCGGACCGGCTTTCAGGGCTATGGTGATAAGCGTCATTTCATCTGGTCATACGCGTGGGCACCTTACCCGAACAGGCCGGCGAAGGCCGAAAAAATAAAACGCCCAAAATGACCAATTGCGGCGGTGCCGAAACGGAACGTCACTCCACAATTCGCTTCGATACAGAGTTGACAGCAAACGGTCAATCATGATTTATCTTTCTCTGTTGGCGACGGATTGAAGTACGAATACAAGACGTTCCTTTGATTGCATTCATCGTACGCCGGGTGCCCTACAAAAGTCAATTGCCGATCTCCATCGAATCATTATTTCGTCGATGTTGATGTTGGCGAATCGGATAGAAATTCCCGAAATTCGCTTAAAATCGCATAAACGGACCCGTCGGAAAGTCGTGATGAGAAATCTGCGGGTTTTTATCGAGAATGCGATGCACCGGCAGACTTCGCAAGAATTCTTCCGTAACCAGACCGTCGACGATGCCGGCCGATCGGGCCATCTTTGCCATTTCGAGTGTCGACAGACTTCCCGTCGACAGAAACGATGTTTGCGGAAATCCGCTCAAAATACCCTCTACCAGATGTCGCACCATTTCTTCCTCGGAAGGGGACATGGTAACGGTATCGGGAAAGGCAAGCCGCACGCCGCCGCGAATGAGTTGCCAGATGACATCGTCGCTGTTTTTGAAGCGTTCGCTGAGTTGCTGTTCACCGAAGTCGCGTGCCCGCTCGATGTCATACGCGAATTCCTGCACTGGAAATTGATAGATCAAATGTCCCAGCAGAAGATCGGTCCAGCGTTCGCAACGTCGACGAAACGCATCGAGCTTCGCAATTTGTGTTTTGATATCCTCAACGCCATCGATCTCGTCGCTTCGTCGGCGGTGAACGTCGATCAGATCGACCATCGCTTCCAATGCGTACCGCCTGAGCTGCAATTGACTGATCAGAACATTTCGGGCAATCGGTGCCGTCGCCTTACCCGCGTGAACATGATCGTGGGCCACAAGTGACGCCGACCAAAGTCGAATCAGCACATCGGCGGCGAACAGGTTTTCAATCACCGGGATGACTGTTGTCGGATCGACACCGTCATCGAGATGAGAATCGACAGTCGTCGGTTTCAGACAGGACAACCAATACTGTTGACATCGCCGGGCGTTTCGCCAGTATCGATACAAGACTTCGTCCGACAGCGCTTGCGGGTCGAAAATCACGGCTGCGGATCGGGCGGAAACCAATGTGGCGGTTTCGATCAAACTGCGTTGAGACAAGGTTGTCGCTCCTGAGGTTGAGCATCGTTTCGGCGGGGAGTTTCGGTTACAACCCGTTTCATCACCCTCTGGAAGGCAAACACGTCGCGGCAATGTCACCGCGTCATACTTCACCAACCGGATTATGAAACCAGTTCCAGCTAGCCACTGAGAAAGCAAAGGGCGTGCCTCAGGAAGTCTTTTTACATTTTCCCTCCGATTCAGGCGATATTTGCCCTAAGAATCGAGTCGTCCACAATTCGGGTGTCGCTCTCCCCTCAAGAAACACCTGCAAATGTTGCCAATAATCAACATTGAGGTTGCACCGAAGACGGACTCCTGCCACAGCAGAACCAGAGCCTCTGACCCTGACCGGCCAGCTAAGATGTCAGAGTGGCCAAGATCGTCCGTCACGAACATCTGATCGTGCCATATTTTCCGGCCACTCGTGACGACGTGCTCAGCGTTTAGTATGCTGGAGTAATGTCCCATGCGCAATCTCACATGGACAGCAAAAATTCTCAATTATCGTCAGACTCAACTCTTGTTGAAAATTCAAGGAGTTCATCGTATGCCACATGCCCCTAATCGACCGACCACAACTCACAAACTCTGCGCTATGGCTTTGACGGCATTTTGTTTCATGATCGCTGCAACGACGGCGAGCGTGTCTGCTGGTGAAGACGCCACGTTCCGCTGGAACGAAGCTACTCCTGGCGAATTGCTGTTATCATACGGTGAACAACCTGTGTTGCAGTATCAGTACGCGTTCGATACGTCAAACGATGAAACGACGCACAACACGTATAAGGTTTATCATCATCTTTTCGGACCGGGGACCGGTACGTTGCTCACGAAAGGGCCGGGAGGACTCTACACCCATCATCGCGGCCTCTATATCGGTTGGAACAAAACCGAAACCGACGGCAAGTCGTACGATTTCTGGCACTGCGCCAACGGGGCGCACCTGCGGCATGAGAAAATCATCGAACAGGAAGGGAACGAAAACCACGGCTCGATGACCACCGAAATTCATTGGAACGACGCCGACGGGAATGCCGTTATTATCGAAGAACGCAAAGTGACTATAACACCGCACACGATCGATGGTGCTCCCGCCTGGCAAGTCGACTGGCAGACCACGTTGCACGGGCAGAAACCCGAAATCAAATTACATGGCGACCGCCAACATGCGGGCTTTCAATACCGTGCGGCTCAGTCGGTCGCCGACAGCAATGGTGCCCGTTATATTCGCCCCGAGGGATTCCCCGAACAACCGGAAGCGTTCGAAGTGGATGACTCGGGCGATCCGCCACGGCATATCAATTTAGGCTGGACGGCGATGACCAGCGAAATCGAAGGGAAGCGTTATACTGTCGAATACTTCGAAGACCCCACCAGTCCGAAACCACGACTCTTCAGCGAACGCCCTTACGGACGGTTCGGTGCATACTTCCCGACGATGCTAATGCAAGATGAACCGTTAACATTGCACTACCGCCTGATCGTCACCACCGGCGACACGCCGAAACGCGAAGAAATTCAAGATCGGTACGATGAATTCGTGGCAGAGGTTAAGAAGTAGGTTAGCCGCGACGCGCAGGCTTTGCGCAGCGGAGCGCTAGCAGGTGTTAATACAGGCGGCATATGCCGCCTGCTCGCAGAGGATTTTCATGCCGACCGTTGCCATCATCGGAGCCAGCAGCCGCCGTCACAAGTTCGGCAACATCTCGCTTCGCGCGCACGAGCAGCAAGGGTACGACGTCTTCGCCGTTAATCCGAATGAAGAAACCGTCGAAGGGCACCCGGCGTATGCATCGATCATCGACATCCCCGTCGACCATCTCGACCGGGTCACGATGTACGTCGCCCCACACATCGGCATCACACTGTTAGAAGAAATCGCCAGCAAATCGCCGAAAGAAGTCTGGTTCAACCCCGGCAGCGCCGATGCCGCGACGATCAAAAAGGCAAACGAACTGGGATTGAACGTCATTCAGGGCTGCAGCATCGTCGATTTGGGCGTGTCGCCGGGGGATTTTTAGAACCGTGAGAACTGCAGCTGTCATCTGTGGATTAACCTGTATTTTATGCGCCGTCGTTTTGCTTGTCGCTGGGGGTGGTGATTATCTGAAAGTTACCTGCTTATTCACCGCCAGCGCTTGCGGATTTGCGGTATCGCATTCTGCCGGATGGAACTCGCCGCTAAGAACAGCAGGTGCGGCTGCCTTAGTAGCCGCTTTTGCCTTTGCATTCTTGGGTGCCGCATCAGTGTTTATGGCAGATTGGCCGTCACGCTGGTATGAGAGAATATTCGATGTACTCTTTATCTCAGTGATGGGTGCGTTATTTTTTGGAGCAATCGGCGGCGTGATCGGTCTTGTGGCTCATTTTGTTATTTGGCTCGGGACACGCAGTCGAGTAAAATCATCCCAGACATCAAGCACATGAACCTCGAAACGAATCCCATCGTATACATCATCGCCGGTCCAAATGGGGCGGGAAAAACCACATTTGCGACGTCGTTTCTCCCTGATTTCGTTGATTGCCGCGAATTTCTCAACGCCGATCTCATTGCCGCCGGGCTTTCACCATTCGCACCGGGAACGCAAAATGTGCGTGCTGGCCGGTTGCTACTGGACCGTATACGCGAATTGACTGTCGAGAAACGTAACTTCAGCTTTGAGACTACGCTTTCCGGTCGAACGTATGTTAAACTTCTGAATGGTGTGAAAGCGCAAGGCTATCGAGTCGTTCTGTTCTTCCTATGCCTTCCCTCCGTGGAGATGGCGATTTCCCGTGTCGCAAGTCGAGTGCGACAGGGAGGACATGACATACCCGAAGTCGATATTCGTCGTCGTTTTGACGCCGGACTGCGAAACCTTTTGCATCTGTACCGTCCATTGGCAGATTCACTGTGGGTATATGATGCATCCTTTCTACCTCCATCGATTATTGCATCGGAAGTAGACGGACAATTGACGGTTATGCAGAAGCAAAAATTCGATCGCCTGCAAAAAGATGCTAAGGCATAATTCCATGACAACTTCGCCCAAAACCAACGATTCTCTCTTGGATAAAGCCAACGCCGCATTTGAGCAAGTCGTCATCAAGGTGATCGAGCGGGCGCGACAAACCGGCACGTCCATTATTGTATGGGAGGACGGGCAAGTCCGGGAAATTTCACCGGACGAAATGCAAGTTCGAACAGCATCAACTCGGAAACAATGACCGAAGACGGCGCTCACCAAAACGAATCGACCGTCACCAGCACCAGCATAATCGCTCCGACGATCAGCTTCCCCGCCGTTCCCAGCAGCCGACCGATGAGAGCCCCTTTGCCGATGGCGATTCGTTCGCCGTGAGTCCGGCCTGTTCCCGATTCACCGATCCATGCCCCGGCGAATGCACCGACGGCACCTCCTCCGAGTGCGCCGATCACCGGCCCGATCAGCGGGATGGGAAGTGCGAAAAAGGCTCCCGTCATCGAACCGCAGAATGCCCCGACGATCGCCAGCATCACGCCCCGCCGACTGCCACCCTGTTTCGCCGCCCCCGCTGCCCCGGCGAAGAACTCGACACCCTCGCCGACGAACGCCAGAGCCAGCGTGATGCCGACGACGGTCCAACTCACATGCGGCTGAGCCTCTGGCAGAAAAAACGCATAGATCGCGGTAAACAACACCAGCACCCAGTTCCCCGGCAACGTGAAAACGGTGGCAATCCACGCCGAAGTGTTGGCGAAGAGGAGGAGGGTGGCGTAGAGGTAGATCATTGTGTCTTTCAAAATGTCGAATGTCGAAGCCCGAATGACGAATGTTCGAATAACAAGACTGCGGCGCAAGTGAATCGTTATCGAGGAAATGCCGTACCCATCATCGTGAAACGATCGCCGATCAAATCGTGCTCATGGCCCCAGTCGAATGGTCACCGCCGCCGTGTTCGCACTTTGACTGGGGCCGTGTCGCATGATTTATCTTGAGAGTCTTCTATGCACTCATTGTTTGATCGAACATTCTTCATCCAATGGTGCCCCAGCCACCCGCCGCATAGCGGACTTCGTGAATGAGTTTGGTTATTGTTTTTCGTGTCATGATCTGGGATCTGTGTCGAAGGGATTAATAACCGTCACACTATCGTAGACCTGTCCGGCGCTGAGGTCTTCGCCATAAAGTCGCTGGTATCCCATTTGTTGTGCAGCGGCGATAATAGCCGCAACCCAGTAGCTCAACTGAAATCGCTGCTGAATTTCGATAGCCGTACGAAAGAGAGCTGGTGTAATATCGGCAGTGGGAAACACCAGCCAAGTTTCGACCAGTTCGGCGGCCGTGGATGAATCCAGTTTGAACGGTCGTTTGGAGGATGTAGCATTGACGAAAAACTCGGCGGCGACTTGGACGGACCAACCCCATCGCTCCGATAACAACAATTGCTGTGCACGCTCTCGTTACGAAACCGAATCCGGGTCTTCATCGATCGTGTAGAGCAAAACATTCGTGTCAATGAAGACATCCGCGTTCATACAGTTCCTCGCGGGGAATGCGCGGTGAGTTTCGGAAGCCCTTGGTCGTGTGAAACAGTTGTCTCATTCGCTCGCGAGCGGCGGTCAAAGACTCGTCGTCGGATGTCGTCAATTGATCCTTGTGGAGCGGTTTGACTGTAATTGTGATATCAACTTCTGTCCCCGGAGCAAAGGGAACTCCGTCGAGCAGAACCCGCCCATGCTCTTCTACTGTGGCGGAAGTTTCAAATTCGCTCATGGACCTGCGCTCCGGGACGAGTTGTTTCAACGTCTATGTTCATTATAGCACGTTGTCCGCGATGCGGAAGATGATGTTGCGGCCACAAGCGAAGATGTCCCGAACTTTCTCCTTGTTCCCAAGTTCTGCTTGGGAACGCCCGGGTTTTGAAGCTCCGCTTCATCGATCGGGCGGGAAGAAATGATTGAGAGCCGACGTCGTCGAAGTATAATCAACTTGCTCCGTCTTCAGAGTTCTGAACAGAAGCGGAGCTTCCAAGACTTGCGTTCCCAAGCGGAGCATGGGAACAAGAATGGAACGAGAATGAAAAGCCCTCGCTCGTGCTTCGAACTGGTCGCGAAGCGCGGCGAGGGATTTTTGGTTATGGTTAACGCTCCGCGATGCGTCGCGGCTAAACGTTAGACCTCTTCCGGATAAAAATTCTGCTCCTGCGTGTGCGCGGGGACCATCTTCTTGTTCTCGCGGTCCCAGGCCATCATTTGGCCGGTGCGCCACGATTCGTTCGCCATGTTGACGGCGACGACGCCGGCCAGTCCCAGATCGACCGGGCAGTTCAGCTCTTCGCCGTTGCGGATGTGGTTCTGCAGGTTGGTGTGGTGCAGATGGATATCTTCGCCGCCGGTCTTGGTGTGCTCGGCAAGAACTTTGTCGTCCTTATCCTTAGCGACCCAGCCGGTGCCGGTGAAGTACATCGTGCCGCGGTAGCCGCGGATGACATGGTCGATCCCCACGCGATTGCTCATCGTGCCGAGGACGTAGACCGTCATGCCGCGCGGATATTCGCAGATCATCTCGAAATTATCGGGGAGATCGCGACCGTCCGGCCATTGCCAGATGCCTCCCATGCCGACGACGCGGCGGGGATAGAGGAGTTTGCATGCTTTCATAATTCGCGTGATGCGGTGAATGAACAGATCGGTGCAGATACCGCCGGAGTACGCGCGGTAGTTCCGCCATTCGTGATAATGGTGCGGGTTCCAGTCGGTCTTCGGTGCATCGCCGAGCCATGCCTTCCAGTCGAGATCTTTCGGTTGGGCTTCGTCGTCCTTCAGCCCCGGCACGCGCCATGGGCCTTGTTCGCCGTAACGACGGACGTATTCGATCTGGGCCTGCACGACCTGGCCGAGCACCCCCTCTTCGATCGCCTTGGCCGCCGAACTGTAGCTGTCGTCCGACATCGCCTGCACGCCGACCTGTACTGGCAAGCCTGTTTCTTTCTGGGCGGCGATGACTTCCAGCGCCTGCGGAATCGTGTGCGTCATCGGCTTTTCGCAGTAGACCGCTTTGCCCGACTTGAGGGCGGCGACCGTCATCTTTGAATGCTGATGTTCAGGGGTCGCAACAGTGACGTAATCGATATCTTTATGATCGAGCACCTTGCGGAAGTCTTGATACGCATTCGGCGCATTCAACGTTTTCGCGGCGGATTCGGCACGGGTTGTCCAGCAGTCGGCGACGGCGACCGGTTCGAGATTGTTTTTCTCTTTAAGGCTGTTGATGGCGGCGACGTGTCCGCTTCCCATCCCGCCGACGCCGATGAAACCGATGCGGAGACGATCGTTGGCCCCGAGAATGTTGGCGTAGCTCTTGGCGGTCCAACTGACGGCGGCGGTGGCTCCGGCGGCTTGGAGGAAATTGCGGCGATTGACATTGAGTTTATTGGTCATAAGGAAATCCTTTGGTCGAGGGTCCAGAGTCAAAAAAGATGATAGACCGAGTTTTGGATTACAGAGTTTAGCTTATGGTTTTTAACCCCATAGGGGTGGCCGTGAATAGCCTGGGGCGGAAGCCCCAGGCTATTGAGTCAAATACGACCACAAAAACCCCGAAGGGGTGACAGAGGCGTATGCTTGTTCAAATCTACCGCCCCTTTCGGGGCTAAAACACTTTGTTGGCACTCGCACCTGGGGCTTACGCCCCAGGCTATTGAATTTCGCCTCTCCGAGGCTGAAATGCGTTTATTCCAGCGTCTTTACGCGAAGATTCCTAAACTCGACGATGGCGCCGTGGCCACAGAAGCCGATGAAACCCGAGTCGCGTTTCAGTCCTGGGTGTTCCTGCTTGTCGAGCGTTTCGGGCGTGCTGGCTTCTTCGATATTGGCGTCGACGATCACATGCCCGTTGAGCGTCACTTTGACGTGTTTTCCGTCGCAGACGATTTCTTGCGTGTTCCATTCGCCGACAGGGTTCTGATGTCCTTTCTCAGCAGGAACCACTCCGTAAACCGAGCCATGATACTGATACGGCTGCAAATCTTTGTACTGATCGGCGGTGTCGTCGAGCACTTGGATTTCCATGCCCGTGTAAGCCGAGACGCCGTCGAGCGGTGCCCGCAGGGCGATGCCGTTGTTCGCGCCGGGCGTCAATTTGAATTCGAAGCGATAGATGAAGTTCGCATATTCATCGTTCGTGAAGAGATTTCCCCCAGATTCGGCTTTTGAGGCGAGCACGCCGCCGTCGAGAACTTCGTAACCGTCGGTCGCCCCTTGCCAGCCTTCCAAATTTTCGCCGTTGAAGAGGCTGATGAAATTGGCTTCGTCGTCATCGGGAGCCTCTGCCGGTTCTTCGTAAGGAGCCTCTTCGGGAACCGGCGCGGGAGCCGCATCGTCCGCAGTCGTCGAAGATTCGCTCGTTGCTCCACAGCACGGTTGTTCGTCACAACAACCACGCCGACGGCGGCGACCGGCATCGGTCGATGAATCGGCGAGCAGCAACACAGCTACGGTAAAGCAACACGTGAGTTTCAACAGGTTGTCGGTCTTAATCATGGCGTCTCTCTTAAAGAATTCCGTAGTCGAGGCGGGTTTTCCTGATCTCAACAATAAAGGGATCGACGAAAAAACGCAACGAAAGCAGAGAGATTACCGACGCCTTTGCCATGCCGTGTGACGTGCGGTAAACTGTAGAAAATCGAATACCTCCACCGACAGGAGTATCTCATGCAGCCATTCCATTTATCTCGTCGGAATTTTCTCGCAAACTCTGCCGCTCTCGCCGGAGGGACATTTCTCTTCGCAGGACCGGTCCGAGCCCAGGACAAACCGTCGCTCAAAAAAGACCGCCTCGGCATCGGTTCGATCGGACTGCGTTATCAAGGTTCGGTCATCACCGAGAAAGCCAGGCTGTATGGCGACGTCGTGGCTCTGGCCGACGTCGATCAGCATGTCCGCGAACAGGCTCGCGCCAGTTTCGGCAGCACGCCGGCGATCTTCGAAGATTATCGCCAATTGTTGGATCGCAAAGACGTCGACGTCGTGCTCATCGGCACGCCCGATCATTGGCATACGAAGATGGTGATCGACGCCTGCCGTGCGGGGAAAGACGTTTACTGTGAAAAGCCGCTCACGCTCACAATCGACGAAGGCAAATTGCTTACAAAAGCCGTACAAGAAACCGGGCGCATCGTGCAAGTCGGATCGTGGCAGCGAAGCGATCATCGATTTCGGCTCGCCGTCGAGATGGTGCGGCAAGGACGCATCGGCCGGTTACAAAAGGTCGACGTCGTTCTCGGCAAGAACGAAACCGGTGGACCGTTTGCACAGCGCAAGCCGCCGAAGAATTTCAACTGGGAACTCTGGCAAGGGCAGACCCCCGATGTGCCGTATCTCGAAGAGCGCGGGCATTACACGTTTCGCTGGTGGTACGAATACTCCGGCGGGCAGATGACCGACTGGGGTGCCCATCACATCGACATCGCCCAGTGGGCAATCGATTCGCTCCCCGTCGAGGTCGAAAGCACCGCAACGTTCCCCGAGGTCGTCGACGGTTATAACGTCGCCGTCGATTTCTCGGCGCGATATCGCTATGCCAACGGCGTTGAGATGACGGTCGGCGACACCGGGCGCAACGGTATCCTGTTCACGGGAAGCGAAGGCCGCATGTTCGTCAATCGCGGCGACATCGAAGGGAAGCCGGTGGAGGATCTCAAGGCCAATCCGCTGCCGCGCGAGAAATTTTCGGTTTATGAAAATGACAATCTCACCCGCCCCGAACGGAGGGGAAAACTCGATGCGATCATTAACCACATGGGGAATTTCTTCGATTGTGTCAGCGAGCGCCGGCAACCGGTGTCGGACGTCGTCAGCCAGCATCGAAGCGTGAGTACGTGTCATCTGGGAAACATCTCGATGCGCCTGGGACGAAGTTTGAAATGGGACGCCGAGAACGAGCAGTTTGTTGATGATCGCGAAGCGGACAGCTATTTGATGCGCGAACAACGGGCGGGGTATGAGATCCTGTGAAATGATTTGTGAAGGTTTTCAGCCTCGGAGAGGCGGCCGTCAATAGCCTGGGGCGGAAGCCCCAGGACGCGGAATTATGCGATGAAACAGCCCCGGAGGGGCGATAGAATTGCAGTGCACCAACATGCAATAGAATGGGAAGATCACCGACGAAGTAAACTCACTCTACCGCCCCTCCAGGGTTGAGACATTGCCGCTGAACTTGTTCCTAGGGGCTTCCGCCCCCCAGGCTATTAACGGTCACTCCTTCGGAGTTCATAAAACGTAATCATAGGCAAACATCACCGGAGGATAATTATGACCACACTTTCCCGCCGCGACATGCTCCTTGCCACCGCCGGCGCGTTCGCGCTTCCACATTTTCTGCACGCTGACGATTCCGATAAATTCCAACTCAACTACATCCTCGGCTCGTGCATGTACGGCTACACCGACGTCCGCGAGATCGTCCCCGAGGTGAAAAATATCGGCGCGACGGCGATCGACATTTGGCCGAAGGTGCATGGCAATCAGCGCGAGCAGCTCGACGACATGGGGGAAGAAACGTTCGCGGCATTGCTCAAAGAGCACGATGTCTCGCTCGGATGCATCACGCAGTACAAGCTCGGGCCGTTCGGGTTGCAGGAGGAGATGAAACTCGCGCAACGGCTCGGTTGCCAGACGATGGTGACTGGGGCCGTCGGTCCGAAAGATCTCGAAGGGGCCGAACTCAAAGCGGCGGTCGCGGAGTTCATCGAACAGATGAAACCACATCTCGCCGTCGCTGAGGAAACTGGCGTGACGATCGCCATCGAAAATCACAGCGGGAGCCTGCTCTCGTCGCCCGATTCGATTCGCTGGCTGGCTGAGTTGCGGCCGACGAAGCATCTGGGGATCGCCTTCGCACCGTATCATTTGCCTCAGGAGGAAGAGTTGTTGTGCGATCTGCTCAGCACCGCCGGCGACGCAGTGGCGATGTTCTACGCTTGGCAACACGGCATGGGCTGCATGACGAAGTTGCCGAAAGAGGAAGAACTTTTGCAAATGCCCGGTCGCGGCGAACTCGACTTCAAACCGATTCTGGCGACCTTGCGCGAGATCAAGTATGAAGGATGGACAGAGATCTTCATGCATCCGGTACCGCGCGGAATCCCAATACTCGAACCGACGGCAGCGGTGACGGAAGAGATTAACCGGGCGAGAATGTATCTCGCGGACTGCCTTGCGTAATAATAATGTCGACTGTCGAAGTCTGAATGACGAATCAAATCCCAATGACCAAATGACGAAACACGAGATCGTTTCGTCATTTGGACTTCACCACAACAGGACACCCAAAGAGCGGCGGGGATAAACCCCGCCGCTCATCATCATATCCCCCACAACAGGATTCACACCATGAGCATTTACCTCGGCATCGATATCGGCACCAGCGGCACGAAAACTCTTGCTATTAACGAACGCGGGGCGATTCTGGCTTCGGCATCGGCGGAGTACCCGCTCGCGAGTCCGCACCCCGGCTGGTCGGAACAAGAACCCGCCGACTGGTGGCAAGCCACAATCGCAACCGTCAAAAAGTGTCTCGCCGCCGGCAAGATCAAACCGCAGGATGTGAAAGGAATCGGCCTCAGCGGGCAGATGCATGGAAGCGTCTTTCTTGATAAGAAGGGAGAGGTCATTCGCCCTGCCCTCTTGTGGAATGACCAGCGCACCGCTGCCGAATGTGCCGAGATCGAAAAATGCGCCGGCGGGCGCAAGAAACTGATCGCGATGGTCGCGAATCCCGCGCTCACGGGATTCACCGCGCCCAAGATTCTCTGGCTCCGCAATCGCGAGCCGAAGAACTTTGCGAAGACGGTGCAGATCCTCTTGCCGAAGGATTACATCCGTTATCGGCTGACCGGTGAGTTCGCGACCGAAGTGAGCGACGCTTCGGGGACGCTGCTGCTCGATGTGAAGAACCGCCGTTGGTCGAAGCCTTTGCTCTCGAAGCTCGAACTCGATGCGGGATTGCTTCCCTCGGTCTATGAGTCGGAAGATGTCAGCGGGACATTGAGTGCGATCGCCGCCGCACAACTTGGCTTGCCGGCGGGTGTTCCCGTTGTCGGTGGGGGAGGCGATCAGGCGGCGGGGGCGGTGGGAAACGGCATCGTCAAAGCGGGAGTGATCTCGGCGACGATGGGGACCAGCGGTGTGGTTTTTGCGCATAGCGACGAGATGCAGGTCGATCCGCTCGGTCGCGTGCATACGTTCTGTCATGCCGTGCGGGGCCGATGGCATGTGATGGGAGTCGTACTCTCGGCCGGCGGAAGTTTGCAATGGTATCGCAATCAACTCGGTCAGGCTGAAGTCGAACTCGCCCGGCAGAACGGAATCGACCCGTATGAGTTGCTCACACAGCAAGCGGCGAGTGCACCGGTCGGTTCGGAGGGGCTCTACTTCCTGCCGTATCTCACGGGCGAACGAACGCCTCATGCCGACCCCTATGCTCGCGGTGCGTGGATCGGCCTCAGCCTGCGACATGGCAGGCCGCATTTGATTCGCTCGGTGATGGAAGGAGCGACTTACGCGATGAAGGACTGTCTCGAAATCATCAAAGGGATGGAGATCCCCGTGCGCGAAATTCGACTCTCGGGCGGCGGTGCTCGTGGTCCGTTCTGGCGGCAATTGCAGGCAGATATCTACGGTCAAAAGGTGTGCGTGATTAACGCCGAGGAAGGCCCTGCATACGGTGTCGCTCTGCTTGCCGCCGCGGGAACCGGAGCGTACAAAGACGTTGTCGAAGCGTGCACGGCAACCATTCGCGTGGTACAGACGACGAACGTTCAATCGAAACCGAGACAACAATATCAAAAGGCATACCCGATGTATGGCAAGTTGTACCGTTCACTCAAGGACGACTTCGCTGAAATCGCGAAGCAAGTATGAGAAACGGGGGGTTGGAGGTTGGGGAATAAGACGTCTTGACCAACCCTAATCCCTAACCCCCAATCCCCAACCCCTAATTTCCCAATTGCTTTATCACCGGCGTTCGAGTATTGAACACGTAACACCTTCTCTCACGATTCAACAGGATAAACTCTGATGCCGGTGCTCTACCTGACGGAAAACGACGTTCGCGAACTTATCGACATGTCGGCGGCGATCGAACTTGTCGAAGAGGCATTCGGCCAACTCGCCGAGCAACGGGCAACCAATACGCCGCGCCAACGTGTGATACAATCAGGGATCATGTTGCACACGATGTCGGCCGGTTCATCCGAGTGGGGGGTCGTCGGCTGGAAAAATTACACAACCACCCCGACGAGTGCGAAGTTTCATGTCGCCCTCTACGACGCAGCGACGGGAACTCTGCAGGCGCTCATCGAAGCCGACACTCTCGGCCGTCTGCGTACCGGAGCCGCCAGCGGCGTGGCCACCGAGTACATGGCGCGCAGTGACGCCCGTCTGGTCGGAATCTTCGGTGCCGGCAAGCAGGCCGAAACGCAATTGGAGGCGGTTTGTGCCGTCCGCAAGATCGAGCACGTCACCGTACACAGCCGCAACCCCGAGAAGCGCGATGACTTCGCCGATCGGATGAGCGAGAAACTCGGGGTGACGATCGAAGGAGTGTCGTCGCCGTTCCAGGCGGCTGGTGAAAAGGACATCATCATCACCGCCACGTCGAGCAAGACTCCGGTGTTCGACGGCAATGACCTCGATGAGGGGACGCATCTTAACATCGTTGGTTCGAATTTCTGGCAAAAGGCGGAAATCGACGTCGCGACGGTCCGACGGTCGGATGTCATCGTTTGCGACAACAAGGTCCAATGCCAGATCGAGGCGGGCGATTTTCGCCAGGCACTCGAAGAGGGGGCGATCGATTGGAAGTTGATGCACGAACTCTCCGACATCGTCGCCGAACGCCAGACCGGCCGGGCCAACGCTGACCAGATTACGCTGTTCAAGTCGGTGGGACTGGCGATTGAAGATTTAGCGTTGGGACAAGAGATTCTCAAACGCGCCCGAGCCCAGGGGAAAGGACGCGAGCTGGAGATGTGATCGGAGTGTGGAGAACAACAATGGACATGGCGTTTACTGAGAACCATCCCATTCCCACACCGCAAGCCAGCGGTTTAGGGACGTTTCGATCCGGATTTCGATTCGGACTCGTGTTGAACTCGGTGCTGTTCGTCTTGTTCTCGTTAATGAGTCACGAATTTCGTCTGTGGCTGATTCTGTCAGCGGGCTGGCTGGTCGGATGTGGTTTCGTCAAATGGTTCCGAGACGATTCGCCCACCGTAACCGATCACATCTTCTTACGATTCGGCTGGTTTGTCCTGTTCATTCCACTTCTCACACTCGTCAACTTCTGGCAGAGTTTCGGCAGCGAACAGATCCGTCGTATGTTGTGGCGTATTCAAGAGCATTACTTTTGAAGAACCAACGTCGGTGTGTGTTCTTGCTCACGCTCGTTGAAGCGATTGCCAGCGCTCCGCGTCACGTCGCGGCTAACCAACTTCTGCCTTAACATCCAACCCCCAAACCCCAAACTCCTTTTTGAAATTGTTTCACAATCTTTCAAAATCATATCAAGCCGATATTGACTCTTTTTCGCGTCGTGGATTCAATTCTTCGATGTTGTGATTTTCACTTCGCCCAACGGCAGGACGACGACATGCAGGCCCGACAGACGTTCGATTCGTTTTCGCTGATCAGCACGGTTCTTGCCGCGCTGCACGGTGAGCGTTCGTCCGAAAGTCCGGCGGAAAGCGATGTCGGTCCGCGCTGGTTGCATCACGTCCCCTGGCGGGGACGGAGCGGTTTCGGGTGGGGAGGCCCGACTTCGCTACACTTATCGGCTCCCCTGGATCCAGACCATGAGCGACAACACGTGGCTCGCCGTTCCCCAAGATTCGATTGTTGAGACCGAGGAGCCTCCAAGTCCCCTGTTACAACTCCTCTCCCTTCCCCCACGACCACAAGGAAGTGCCGAACTCACTCTTCCGACCCCTCCCCTGCCTCTCACGCAACCCCGTTTCCGCATCACACCGCGACGTCCGCTCGGGAACCCGCGAACACGGTCCTTTCGTCGAAACTTCTTTCCCGACGTCTCGAATACCGAATGGAACGACTGGCGCTGGCAATCCCGCAAACGGATTCGCACGCTCGACCAGCTCGAACGTTTTCTTGTCCTTTCCGACGACGAACGAGTCGCGCTGACCGTCGGGGGTTCGATGCTCCCCGTCGGCATCACGCCGTACTACCTCAGCCTGATCGATCGCGAAAACGCCGACGATCCGCTGCGAAAAACGGTTATTCCCCGTACGAATGAGTTCGTTCGTACGCCGGGAGAAGCGGACGACCCGCTGGGCGAAGACGGCCACAGCCCGGTCGACGGACTCGTCCATCGCTACCCCGACCGCGTTCTGTTGCTGGCCCTCGATTTCTGCTCGACGTACTGCCGCTACTGCACCCGTTCGCGCGTGGTCGGACATGGCGAAATCATGCCGAGCGAAGAACGACTGATGAAAGCGTTCGCATATCTCCGCGAGCATACCGAGATACGCGATGTGCTGATTTCCGGGGGCGATCCCCTGGCCCTCAGCGAAGATCGGCTCGATTGGATTCTCCGGCACCTGCGCGAGATTCCGCACATCGAGTTCGTTCGCATCGGGACCAAGATGCCGGCGGTTCTGCCGCAGCGAATTACGCCGGCGCTCTGCCGGGTGTTGCGGAAATATCATCCGCTGTGGATGAGCGTCCACTTTTTGCATCCGGATGAGTGCACGCCCGAAGCGAATCAGGCGTGCGGTCGGCTGGTCGACGCGGGAATTCCCCTCGGCTCGCAGACGGTGCTGCTCAAAGGGGTCAACGACGACGTTGAAACGATGAAGTCGCTGATGCACAAGCTGCTCTTAGCGCGAGTGAGACCGTATTATTTGTATCAATGCGACCCTATCTCGGGGTCGTCGCATTTCCGAACGCCGGTTTCCAAAGGACTGGAAATCATCGAAGGGCTGCGCGGCCACACGACCGGTTACGCCGTCCCAACCTACGTGATCGACGCTCCCGGTGGCGGCGGCAAGATTCCGCTGCAACCGAACTCCGTCGTCGGTCGCGACGGTGATTTTATCGTGCTGAAGAATTTCGAAGGGAAAACGTTTCGGTATCCCGATCCCGTCTCGTAACAGATGACAGCTCTTCGGCCGGCAGCCCCTCGAAAAATGGGTGGCACTGCCGGCTTGCCCGGTAGTGAACTGGTCAATCATCGGAAAAACACGGGTGGACAATCCACCCGTGGTACCCGAATTTTGGCCTTCGATCATTTTTCAACAGGCTGTTAGCTGCGATGCAAAGGCATTGCATCGTGGAACGCTTCGATATCAGCGAAAGTGCGCGACGATGTTGATTGGTCTTACTTACGATCTTCGTCAAGCGTATCTCGATGAGGGATACAGCGAGGAGGAAACCGCCGAATTCGATCGCGTATCGACGATCGAGGCGATTGAAACTTCGCTGCGATCGCTTGGCCACTGCACCGACCGCATCGGACACATTCGGCAGCTCGTCACACGGCTGGCCAACGGTGACCGCTGGGACTTGGTCTTCAACATCGCCGAAGGTTTGCACGGCCGGGCGCGGGAATCTCAAGTCCCGGCTCTGCTCGATGCGTATCGCATCCCGTATACGTTATCCGATCCGCTGGTCATGGCGGTCTGTCTCGACAAGGGATTAACGAAAGCGATCGTCCGCGAGGCGGGAGTCCGCACGGCGGATTATCGAGTCGTTCATTCCGTCGACGAATTGAATGACTTTCTGACAAACGTCACAATGACGTTTCCGCTCTTCGCAAAACCGATCGCCGAAGGAACAGGAAAAGGGATCACGCCGAAGTCGAAAATCCTCACGCCGAGCGAGTTAAATACAACGTGTCGCGACTTGCTCGAAACGTTTCATCAACCCGTAATCGTCGAGTCGTTTCTCCCCGGCCGCGAATTCACTACCGGCATTCTGGGGACCGGAGCGTCGGCCCGCGTTCTCGGAACGATGGAAATCGTG
>JAQCEJ010000102.1 GCA_027618475.1 Planctomycetota bacterium
AAGTTTCAAATCCTCATCTGTTGGATTGCGATAATCATCAATCAGACTGTATGAACCAAATAGACTACTTCTTCCATTATTTTGAAATGTTAACTTCACAGCGACGACATGATTCGACTCATCGCGATTGATGCTGGCACCTAATTTCAGCAGTTCTCCCGTCGTGCGACGCACTTCTGCTGAAATGCGACGTTCCACCAACTTAGCAAGTATCTTCGAGCGCGGGTCGATTTCTCTGATTTCCTCTTCGATACCCCGAAGTTTCGTCTCCAGTTCGACTTGAACTGGCGTGTGGGATGTCTGTCTTCCGGCGTATTGACTTTGCTTTAACTCGATCTCATACAGATATTTTTCGGCTTCGACTTTGAGTTCGCTGAGCCGTTTCTGTTTTGCCGAACTTCCCGCCGTCATGGCGACCATAATGATGACCATAATCACAGCACCAGTACCGAGCCCGATATACAATTTCGTATTCGAATTCGTGTGGTTATACGACTTCAGCGGTGATTCGTGCATCGCCATGATGTAGGCCCCTTCGAAAACACCAGCGGATGGGAAATGCGAGCGTCTGCACGGCATCGCAAGCGAATACCGTGACACGCACCTATTTACTGTACCCTGCGCAGACGTGCTCGAAAAGCGACCGGGCGAGTGGGACGTATTCGCGGCGAAATTTATCAAGGCGTTTTTGGAGGCACATTGAGCACTGGTTAAACTTTAACCACTTTGAACGCGACCTGCAAAAGAAGGGGGAATCGTAAATCGTAAGCATTTAAGTGGCATGAATCTACGTCGAATAGCTGCTGCGAAAAGGGGCATTATCGCAAAATAAATCAGCATTACACCAACTGCTCGATCGGTTTACCGGAAGGTAATATCGGAATCGGGCGGCCGGCAAAATTGTTGATGTTCGTTTCGGGGTCGATCCCCAAATGGCGGTACACCGTCGCCAATAAGTCCTGTGGCGTGAGCGGGTTTTCTGCCGGGTACTCGGCCTTCGAGTTCGTTGCGCCAACCACCTGTCCCATGCGCAGGCCACCCCCGGAAATGAAGGCACTCATCGATTGCGGCCAATGATCGCGGCCCAATCCGATCTGGTCCGAGAAGTTCTTGGATGCGTGCGTAACACGCGGCGTTCGTCCAAATTCACCGCATGCGATGACCATCACCTGACGATCGAGGCCACGGGTGTAAATATCGTCGATGAGGGCGGTGAGCGCCTGGTCCATCTGTGGCAATCGTTCGCGCTGGGCATAATCGATGTGAAATGCGCCGGCGTGATCGTCCCAGCTGAAATGTTTTGTCGTGTCGTTCGGAGCGGTGGCATCGATATTGATGACGGCCGTCCCGGCTTCGGCCAAGCGGCGAGCCAGAAGGCAGCTTTGCCCCCAGCGATGTCGACCATAACGGTCGCGAACGCTGACATCTTCTTTGCTGAGGTCGAGCGCATCGGCCACTTTCGGGCTGGTGAGCATCGTGAATGCTGCATCGCGAAAACGATCAATCCCATCGAGTGAACCAGACAAATCAAGATCGCGGCGGAATCGGTCGAATTGCGAAACGAGAGAACGGCGATCGAGCAGCCTGCCGTTGTCGACGCCGGTGGCCAGGGTCAGATTTTTGGGGGTATAATCGTCCTTTGAGGGATCTCCGGTTTCAAATGCCTTGTGAGCGATCCCGAGATAGTTTGGGTCGGTCATAAACGGGGCTTTCTGGGCACCGATATATTGAGGCATCCCGTCAGAACGCAGGCCGCGAATGAAGCTGGTGATCATGCCGAAGTCGGGATGTTGCGATCGGGCTGTCGACGTAGGGTCGGGAACGAGCGGCGTTTTGCCGGTGAGCATTTCGATGCTCCCGTCGTTGTGCGACGACATCTCGTGATGCAGCGAGCGGATGATCGAAAACTTGTCGGCCCGCGCTGCCTGTAACGGCATGTACTCGCAAATTTCCATGCCGGGGACGTTCGTCGCGATCGGATGAAGCGGCCCGCGATACTCCTGCGGCGCGTTCGGCTTCATGTCGTACGTTTCGAGCTGACTTGGACCACCCCACATCCAGAAGAGAATGACGGATGTTTCGGCATTCTGTTGCGAAGCAGCAGCTCGGCCCCTTAACAGGTCGGGCAGTGTCAATCCCCCCAGCGCCAACGTACCGATGCGCATGAATTCGCGTCGCGGCATCGGGCCGACACAGGGACGGGGTTGTTGGACGTTCATTCTCACATGAACTCCGCGTTCGAAGGTATTGATTGTGACAAATGCTTGATCGATTAGCGGTGCCATGCCCCCTTTTTCGGCGCACGGCATCCCCTCAAGTTATCGTATCAAAATTCTAACATTCGTGAGGGGAATTGGAAATCCCTGAATGGAATTCACTTACAGAAACTCGGCAACAATCGTGTCAGCGACAAATCGGCCTTCGCGGGTCAACCGTACATGTGAATCGGTTGCCTCGAGCCAACCACGTCTGAGGAAACGTGTAATCGTTTCGCCGGCAAGCAAATGGACGTCAAACCCTGTTCGTTCCTCAAATTCGCAACAATCGATACCGGCAATTTGTCGAAGATTCAGTACCGCCAATTCGCGGGCACGATCTTCGTCGTTGAGAGATTCTCGCTCAGAGATCGGGGATCTGCCCGATTGAACCCGTTTAAGCCAATGGGTCACACTCCGGTGATTGAGTTCTCGACAACCGTCAAGATATTGAGCCGCTCCCGGACCGAAACCGTAAAACGATCGGCCGGTCCAATACCCGATATTGTGCCGGCAGGCGAAACCGGGTCTCGCGAAGTTCGACAGTTCGTACTGCTCGAATTTGGCGGCGGAAAGACAATCCATCACCCGTCCATACATCTCGCGTTCGAGTTCCGGCGTAAGGGGAGAGAGCATTCCCTTTTCGCGGCGTATCCAGAACGACGTTCCTTTTTCAATCGTCAGCCCGTACGTCGAAATGTGCAACGGTTGTGCCGCAATCGCCAGATCGAGCGTCTGTTGCCACAGATCGAGCGATTGACCGGGAACGCCGAAGATCAAATCGATGGAGAGATTGTCGACGAATGAACGAGTCCTTTGGATCGCTTCAAGAGCCTGGGTGCCGGAGTGATCGCGTTCGAGCACTTTCAAGAGATCGTCGTTAAACGTCTGTACGCCGAGACTGATACGGTTGACTCCCCGGGCGGCGAAGAGATCGAGTTTTTCCCAGGAAAGATCGAGCGGATTGGCTTCGAGGGAAAATTCGGATTCGCTCGTTGTGGGCAACCAGTGGTCGAGTAGATCGAATAACCGCGAAAGTTGCGACAACGACAGATGAGAGGGAGTTCCGCCACCGAGAAATAAAGTTTGCATCGGCCGGGGGGATTGCAGACTCGACAGTTCAATTTCGAGAGCCTCGAGATAAACGTCGATGAGTTCATCCCGCCCGCTAATGAGCGTAAAATCGCAATAACCGCAGCGATGAACACAGAATGGGACGTGCAAATAGGCAGCGTCGGCGTGCTGACTCGAACGTGAATTGATGAGGGAAGTTGTCATTGGGGTTCAGGATCAGCTCACGATCAAAGACGGAGACTCCCTATTCGATTACCGACGGAGCAGGACTCAAATCATATGATAGAGAGGGTTCCAACAAGTGTCTCTGAACTCGGAAAAAAAACGAGGCCCGGCTCTCACGAGAGAACCGGGCCTCCATCATGTCTTATTCGGAATCAATGGGTGATCCGAACAAGTGGTGGCTGCCGAAACAGCCCGCCAGCTGTCGCTAAGCGATACCACCTCTCTGGCTAGTACTACCACTATTGTCCACTAGACCACCTCCTTTCCAACTAGAAGAACCACCGCCGGCCGGCATGCCAAAACCGACCTATTTGCGGCACAACTAGTCCATCATGCAGCGTCTGCATGACCCGATAACTCAATGTTCGCAATTTAGCGAAATTCGGCAACCCCAAATGTGTCCGTTTCACGAAATATTTTCAGTTTTTCATCCGATTTTCGGCAAGCGATCACGTCGCAGACCGCAGAAAAATACAGACTTTTCGATGCCATGTTGTTGGACGTAAGATTCCGACACGGCACATCGAAAATGGTTCACTGCAGGTACTGTCTAAATAGAATGATCAGTTGATCGGAGTGCGAAACGTAACCTTCATGTCATACGGCTGGCGGCGCTAATCGAATCTTCCAGTCGCATCCGTTCGGGGCTGAATTCGGGAACGGGAAGGCGAACATCGAACGGCTGGAGTTTTTCACGAAGGCGAATCGGAAGTCGCACCGTGAATTTGCTCCCCTTCCCAAATTCGCTTTCGAGTTGCACTTCGCCGCCGAGAAGTTTCGAGAGTTCTTTGATGATCGAAAGCCCCAGTCCGGTCCCTTCGTATTCACGGGTGAGCACATCCTTTTGACCGGGAAGTCCCTTTCCCTGCCGGAATTTTTCGAAAATAGTGGCCTGTTCTTCGAGAGGTATTCCGACGCCGGTGTCTTCGACCGAGAGTTCCATCAGGTCGTCGTCCGAAAGTATCGCCTCGACTCGAATTCGGCCTCCCTCCGGTGTGAACTTGACCGCGTTCGACAACAGATTGTTGAGGATCTGCTGAATCTTGCCGGGATCCTGATACAGAATCGGCAACTGCGATTCAACATGCGACGTGACCTCGATGTTTTTCTTCTCGGCGAGTGGCAAAATCGAATTGATCTGTCGGTCGACAAGTTCCTGAATCGTAAACTCGACCGGCTGCCAATGCATCTTCCCGCTTTCGATTTTCGCCAGGTCGAGAATATCGTTGATGATTGCGAGCAGATTCCGTCCTGAGGTGGTAATATTCTGCACAAACCGTTTTTGCTTTTCAGTCATATTCTCGGCCCCATTGAGCAAATCGCTAAATCCGAGAATGCTGTTGAGCGGGGTACGGAGTTCGTGACTCATGGTGGCGAGAAACTCGTCCTTCAACTTGTTCATCTCGTACAGTCGCAGATTGACCTGTGCCAGTTCGTCGACCTTGCCATCAAGATTGCCGTTGACCTGACGCAGTTCTTCCTGAACGGTGACGAGGTATCTGAGCATGCGGTTAAATGCCTGACTGAGTTCTTCGAATTCATCGCCTGTCCGAATATCGGCACGCAAATCGAGATTACCGCGTGTGATCTGATCGCTCACGTCTTTGAGATGCAAGACCGGCTTGACGATGACGTAACGCACGATAAGGTACGCAGCAAGCATCGCCAGCACGGCGGTAACAATTGCCGTCGCGATGAGAATGGCGTTGTTCCATGCCCGGGCCTGCTGTACGTCGTCGAGCGGAAACGAGACGTGCACCATCCCGATCAGCGAATTGACTTCGTTGCCGGAACTCTTGTGATAATGGCATGTCAAACATGATTGCGATGCACGAATGGCACCGTAATACTGGAATCCTTCTTCATCCCAGTGTTCGACTTCGTCATTCCCCTGTCTCAATTTTTCGAGTGCTTCGAATCCAAAAGTTTTGTCGGGGCGTTGCGGAGCACCTGCTTCCGTCGGATTCGCCTTGAAAATCTGCCAACGGTATTCTTTGAGCTCCTCGGGAGTGAGTTCCTCCGCCATCTCCTCGATCATGGATCTCATTTCAGGCTCGGATTCGACAAACTTCCAGTGATGTTCGAAGATTACCGGCTTGACGAGCAGACGGGCGGTTGTCTTGTTCTGTTCGTCCATCAGATTGGTGTTGAGGCGGCCGTAGAAATAGAAACTCCCCGTGATCAAAAGCATCAGCCCGCCTCCAAAGAGGAAGCGGCACTTACGCTCCAGACTGGTCTCTCCTAAAAGATGTTTAACGCCTTTGTAGGACATGGGAAATCGAATGATGAGGTACGAAGAACGAGGGATGAATCAGAATTGGACGGCACCATGTGCGCAACTTTGAATCACCCATTATCCAACTTGTCACTGTATAACACCATAAAGCCCGGTGTTGAGTAAAGGTCAAACCGACGAAAACGATTCACTTTGGTGCGTCGATCTTGATGTGCAGGTCGCGGAGTTGCTTCGCATCGACGTCGGCGGGGGCACCAGTCAGCAGGTCAGAGGCCTTTTGAGTTTTTGGAAAAGCTATGACTTCACGGATATTGTCGCAGCCAAGAAACAGCATCACCCATCGGTCCAGGCCGAGGGCAACTCCGGCATGCGGTGGAGCCCCGTAGCGGAGGGCCTCGAGCAGAAAGCCGAATCGCGCTTCGGCTTCGTCCGGTGTGATACCGATGAAGTTGAAAATACGCTGTTGTACCACGGGATCGTGAATACGAACGCTGCCACTGGCCGCTTCGTATCCGTTACAAATCAGGTCGTACGACTGGGCTCGTACTTTTCCGGGATCGGTTTCGAGTAGCGGAATGTCTTCATCGACCGGCTGGCAGAACGGATGATGTTCAGCTTCCCAGCGTTGTTCTTCTTCATTCCACGCGTACATCGGGAAATCAAGCACCCAGGCGATGCTCAGTTCGAGCGGATCGTATAGTTGCAGTTCTTTACCCAATCGTTGCCGTAGCGCCGCCAGGGCAGCCGATGTGACTTTCGGGGTGTCGGCGACGCAGAAGATAAGATCCCCCGACTCGGCGGAAAGTTTGTTGATGATCCCCTGTTGATGTTCGGAGCTGAAGAACTTAGCGATCGGCGAATCGAGTTCGTTCCCCTTGACGCGGAAAAATGCCAGACCTTTCGCTCCATATCCTTTAACGAATTCGGTCAGCTCATCGATCATTTTACGGCTGTATTTTTCGGCGGCTCCGGTGACACGAATGCCTCGAACCCTGCCTCCGTTTTCGATCGTCGACTTGAAGACGCTGAAATCACATGCAGCGGCGATGTCACCGATGTCGATCAGCTCCATGCCGAAGCGAAGATCGGGTTTATCGGAACCGTATCGCTCCATCACATCTGCATGAGAATAACGGGGAATCGGCAACTTCAGTTCGACGCCTCGTAAATCTCTGACCATGCGGGCGAGCAGGCCATCGATTGTCTGCAGAATGTCTTCGCGGGTGACGAACGCCATTTCGACGTCGATCTGTGTAAATTCGGGCTGACGGTCGGCGCGCAAGTCTTCATCGCGAAAACAGCGGGCGATCTGAAAATAGCGGTCGAATCCACCGATCATCAGAATCTGCTTATACAACTGCGGCGACTGCGGCAACGCGTAGAAACACCCTTCATGCACGCGGCTGGGGACGAGATAATCGCGAGCCCCTTCGGGAGTACTGCGCCCCATAATAGGCGTTTCGATTTCGAGAAACTTCAGTTCGTCGAAATAATCACGAGTCGATTTAGAGAGTTGATGCCGGAGAATCAACGATTGTTGCAACTGCGGCCGGCGAAGATCGAGGAACCGGTACTTCAACCGGAGTTCTTCGTTCGGGATTGTCGCCCCATCGGGTTCGAACGGAGGTGTCTTGCTCTTGTTCAGCACGACGAGATCCTGTGCGTGGAGTTCGATCTCTCCGGTATCGAGCTTCGGGTTGAACATATCCTCCGGACGGGAGACGATCTTGCCGGTCACCTGAATGACATCTTCGTATCGGAGCGCGCGGGCGGATTCCTGGACGTCGCTGCTGTCGCTGAGATTGAACTTGACCTGCGTTTTGCCGTAGCGGTCGCGAAGATCGATAAACACGATACCGTGATGATCGCGATATTTATCGATCCATCCGCACAACGTCGCGGTCTGGTCGACATGCGTTCTACGAAGTTCGCCGCAGGTATGAGTCCTTAACACAATCGCTGGTCCTTTAGTAGTGCGCGAAATGCAGCCGTGTGATTTCGCCGTGGGGGATGAATAAAGCTTAGCATTGTAGCGGGTAAGAATTCGGTCTCGCAATCTCTGCGAGACCGGTGAATTACCTCCGCGCGAGGATTATCGGTGGAGACGCCGCTGACAGCAAGAGTGACACAGCGATTTCGCTGGAAGTTCACATCTCGATCGTCTCGATCGATTCGGGGAAAACTTCGAAATCGAGGCCAACTCCTGGCTTGGATCTTTCGTATTGACTGTTAAGGGTCGTTTCATAATTCTCCTGACGACGAGTTTTTGCAGGCTATGAGAGCTTTAAATCCTTCGCCTACCGGATTATGAAACCAGTTCTCGCAAAATTCCCAACGGTTCGAGTCGAAAGGGAGTTCATGAGCGGTCTGTCTAACGCGGGCTTGCCCGAGGATCCTGCAAGGTCGTCGGCATTGCCGAATTCGATTTCCGGTCATTCCAACCACGTCTCGGCGGCTTGTTCCGAGATTGATACGGTAACTCCCGACGTACCGGTTCGCTGGCGCGAATTTTTCGGCGTGTTCGCGATTCTGGCAGTCTCCGATATCACCTTGTATCGCAGCTACGGTTACGCTGGATTCGCAGTATTCTTTGCGGTTGCTCAGTTGTTGTTCTGGTTGAGTTCTCCCGAACGTCGATCAGGGCGTCGTTTAGTGATCGTCTCAACCTTGCTGTTCGCGCTCTCTGTCAAACTGCTGTGGTGTGGCTCAGGGCTGCGCGTGGCCTGCGGCTTTACGCTCATTCTGGCGTTCACCATGGCGATGACTGGATTGACGCCGCATGTGATTGAAACGATCGCGTTTGCAATTCAAGCGATTTCTTCCGGATTTTCGGGAATCAGAGCACATTGGTGTCGCATCGATGGATACGCAGGACACAAGCCCTGGTCGGGATGGGGGACGCTGATCGCTCCTGAACTGGTCTGGTTGCTTCGGAGACAACTGCTGACGCTGGTGATCGTTAAATTACCGACAGACGCGCACAAATAGGTTGGACAGCACTGCAACTGGCCGATCGATGGGCGTTGCACGAAATGCGACTTCCCGAGACGATCAAGAGTTTAAACCTCGGAGAAGAACCCTTCCTTCGTCAAGAGCGGCTGAAACGATTTCACGATTACGTGTATCAGTGGTACTGAAGAAATTTCGGATATCGAATCACTTAAGCAGTTCGGGCTTAACCATCATTATCACACCCAGCGTGAGAATAAACAGCCCGCTGAAGAGTTTCAGCCAGCGGCCCTGTTTTTCCTGCAATTTGTGCTTGCCGAGCGTCACAACCACAATACCGACCATCAGGCTGTCGTCGAACATATAGGCGAGGTTGTACAGGCCGAGCATCGCGTAGTTCTTCCACGGCGGGTATTCCTGCATAGTCAGAATTTGCGTGTAAAGAGCAGGGAGTCCTGCGGTGCAAAGCAACTCGATGAGATTGACAAGGACCGCCAAAACGGACGCTCCCAGAATGGCACCGGTCAGGTTTTCGGCCGTCACGATTTTTCGCACACGCTCATAAATTCCCGGTTTGGCCGACTCGGGAATCGAAAACGAGATCCCTTTTTTGTACGCGAAAAAATCTTTGACATGTACCAACCCGATAAATGTGGCGAATACCCCCAGCGTCATCTGCACCCATGGCAACAGACCGATCCACTTCCACGCCTGTATCCATGCTGCCATAAACGCGAAATACGCCGCCCCGCTGATGAACACGAATGTCCCGGCGACGGCCAGTATTTTTGCACGGCTTTTGAGGTTCACCAGCAACGACAATAAAAACATCAGCACCCACATCGCACAAGGATTAAAGCCGTCAACGAGGCCGATCAAAACGGTAAACGCTGGCATGCCGATGTCGTGTGGATTCAAACGGCCGAAGAGAGGGACCGTCATGGTTTCTGGGTTGTACAGATCTTCGACATCCGTAACTTCATCTGATGTGGAGGGGGGGACGCCAGAAACATCCGGCGGCAATGGGGCCATTTCGTCGTCTTCCATTGGAGGAGGTGGAAGCAAAGATGCATCATCTTCCAGCGGCGGAGGAGGAAGAGGATTCAAAGAAGAATTCCTCTTTTCAGGAACGATCGCCGTATTGAAAGTGATATCCTGTTCGCTGTCGGCTAACAACGGGAGAAAGGGAAAGCCCGACCAGGTAGCGATTGGGAACCTGATGCCTATGATTGGCCCCGCTTCTCGTATGTGAAACATTCCTTCGTTCCAATCAACGAATTGCAGATCATCTGAAAAGGGTGAGAATCGGTTCGATGAGTTGCCGTTGGCTTCCGGACAAGCAGACGTCCAATACTTCAGAATCGATTCGATTCGTCGGCCGGTCGTCGCGTCGGTGTCATAACCAATCGAAAGTTGATTGCAGAGATGAATCACAGGGAGGCTCGATGCGCTCTGACGATAACGCTTCACGACGGCTTCCATGCGACTGAGGGCCTGTTGGTCGTCGACAACATCATACTGTGCGAGTCGAAATGCAGGGTATCGTCGCATCAGTCCTGGTAGAAACCGTTTCGCTGCGGCACAGTGTGGACACCCGGCCCGAACGTACGCCGTAATCGTCAACATGCGTTCGACAGTTTGTGTCACGGTTTTTTGCGGCGTGAATCCCTGCAAAAACGTATTGCAACCATAAACGACCGGATAAGTGACTTTTTCGACCTTGAAGTATTTGCGAATCGTCTCGAGGCGTTCGGCATACTTTGGTTCGGTATCGACGTTGAAGGTTCGTACGATCACACCGGCGCGTTTCTCGGCGAATTTATTGAGTTCGACTTTGGCTGGTTTGCATTCTTTGCAGTCGTCCTTGACATAGATTTCTATGCGAACGCACTGGGACGCCGCCTGGCTCTGAGTTGTTGACAATCCACAGATCATTAGAGCGACGAGTGCGATCCATGTTGCCAATGGTGTGTTGCACAAGTCGCCGATTGGACGCCGTCGATCCACCAATCCTGGAACGATACGGCACATGGCAATACGGTCTGTTCGCCCCAAGCCGAGGCGCTTCATCAAGAAATGATGCATGATGTTCCTGCCATTTCGCGTGTGTGAGATAAGCACGCGCATGACAAGTGCCTCATCGATGTCCAGCGCACGATGAAACTGCTGTCACACGGTCAATTCGCTCCCCTGTCGACGATTGTCAGGTCGGATTAACCCACCAAGCCGCTACCCATAAAGCAAGAGGTCTGCGACCTGATTTCGAGTCTAAATGACCTTTGGACAAAGTGTCAATCAGATTCATCCGAGGCGGAATGTTTTCCCTGATTTGCGCACTAACCTGCACGCTGAGAGAAATTTGACTTTCAGCGATTCTGGGTCGTCAGCGCAAGCACAAACGTTTGGGCCGATGCGAACGCCTGATTTCACCGATAATCAATCCATACGATTGATCTCTTCGCGAAAGTCTATGCGATACCAATCGTTGCAACGATGGTTTCCGCCAGCGAATTACCGGGCGGTAAACCGTTTCATAATTTTCTGGTCGAAGAGTGTATTCGGCCTGCAACCAGACTATGAAACCAGGTTCGAATTCTCGCCATGAAATTCGTGCCAGCGTTTCCAAGCGTATGTCCATTCCATCCACATTCGCATCAACGACCACAGCAACCGCATCTTCGAGAGTTGCTCCTGGGGAATGCGAGTCTGTGATTCGGTTGCCTGCTGAGTGGCTTCCGCGAGGCCCCATCGCTGTGACAACAATCGACATAGCGAATCTGCCGTCAGATCGACGTCAGCGTGTTCCTGCAGATAACCTGCGCCATCCGATAGCACAAATAATTCAAACAATCGGCTGCGAAACGGCTCGATCTCCAGCGGACGCGTCTCAGTTTCTGCCTGGAGAAGCAATGCATCTATGCGATCGACGATGGTAGTCACAAGTGGATCTTTAGTGGCGGCAAGTTGTGATTCGATCATATCTGGCAACCTATCCGGTGTCTGAATCGGAATGGCCGATGTGACAACCGTTACGGAAACAAGAAAATGGCCCCGGTGACAACTTCAGCCTGAAATAGCGCAGCTTTGGCATTCCACGGAATCTGCGAAACCCGCTTCGGAGCACAATCACCCGGGCGATAATACCCCAGTGGATACACTTTGCTGCAAGGCTGACTTATCACCATCTGATAGGGTAATCCTACCAGTTGAACCCCGAAACGTCCAACGGACACGAAGGGTTGCAAAACATCGTGATATGTTTGTCCGTATCGTTCGAGATTCGCGTCCTGAAAATAGAGTGGATGGTAAAAGATATTCGACGGTTCCCATAAGTAACAACTGGCGTCGAAAGCTCGTCCTCCAAACTGGAGTTCTCCTAATGTGATCTCCTCGGGACACTCGGGAGTGCGCCGATCGGGTGAGGGTTCGCAGGGAGTGCCATCCGGGCGCGGACAAAGATTGTTACAGGGATCGTCGGCAGCGAGGATGGCATCGGGTTCGTAATTGCGGAACGGCATGATCGCCTTGATTGATTTCAACTCGGCCGGGCTCGTTATCGGCTCCTGATAACCTCCGGAGACGGGTTGTTGTGCAATCGCCGGTGACGAACTGGGTTCCGGTACCGGCAAGACTTCGGTTGTGTCGCTTTCAGGCAAACCCACCTCTTCGTCGTACAAAGGTTTCACTTCATTATTAAGCGAATTTCTCGTCGTCGCGCGAGGTTTCGTTATAATGTCATCTGCCTCGTTCGAGAGAGTTTTTTCAGGGACAGTCGAATTGCCATTGGCATCATTCGTGCTGTTTTCCACGGGTTCGCCGGTCACCGTTTGCGGTTCGGAACGTGTGCCGTCTCCGTCCTCTTCAGGTAGCGGAACCGGTTGGTCGGCGTTACCGTTCAATTTACCGGGGGCTTGGTCGTCTTTTTCCCGTCTTGCTGATCGATCGTCACGACGGACTTCATTCCAGCGGCGCTTGGGCGATCGTTTTTTCAACTTATCAAGCGGGCTGCTCTGCGCGAAATATTCCGTTTGAAATTCTTCGAGACGCATTGGAACGTCATCTGCGCTCAATGAAACGTTAAAGCTCACAACCACGAGTGCGGTGGCGACTATTGAACGGTATCCGGCATAGAAGAGCGATTTTTCAGCCCATTTCGACCGGAGAATGTTCGAAGGTGTAATTGGGTGCTTCTTGAGTAATTGTGATATCATGCGGATGGTTCTCCCTCACCGTGGCCGGCGAGACCTGAATAAATTTTGCGTCCGTGCGTAAGTCCGCAATGGTCTGAACCCCGACGTAACCCATGCCTGCCCTCAATCCTCCAATCAATTGATAGAGCAAGGCACTGAGGGCACCGCGATAGGGCACGCGCCCCTCAACTCCTTCGGGAACCAGTTTGTTTCCTTTTTTACCGTCTTCTTTTCCTTCGTTTTGATCGGATTGCCGATACCGCTCACTGCTCCCTTTTACCATCGCTCCCAGAGATCCCATTCCGCGATATCGCTTGAATGTTCTTCCTTGAAACAGGATCATTTCACCCGGACTTTCATCCAGTCCGGCCAGCAATCCTCCAATCATGACCGAATGTGCTCCGACTGCCAGAGCTTTAGTCAAATCGCCGCTATAACGTATTCCTCCATCAGCAATGACGGGAACATTGGCATCCGCCACCGCTTTGGCGGCATGTGAAATCGCGGTCAATTGCGGCACACCGACACCGGAGATGATCCGCGTGGTGCAAATGGAACCAGGACCGATGCCGACTTTTACGGCGTCGGCTCCGGCATTGACCAGATCGCGTGCCCCCTCCCTGGTAGCGACGTTTCCCGCCACCACATCGATATCCCAACGGTGTTTTATCTCTCGGACAGTATCGAGGACGTTTCGGGTGTGTCCGTGAGCGCTGTCGACAACCAGCACGTCGACACCCCCTTCGATCAGACTGGCGGCACGATCGTAATCGTGCACACCCACCGCCGCCCCCACTCGCAGCCTCCCGCGGGAATCTTTCGAGGCCCGTGGAAACCGCAAATTCTTGTCAATGTCTTTAATCGTTATTAACCCTCTCAGTTGATAATTTTCGTCAACCAGCAGAAGTTTCTCGACTTTATTTTCTTTCATGATCCGCTGCGCATCTTGTAAGTCGGTTTCCTCACTGGCAGTGACTAAATTTTCTTTAGTCATCACGTCAGAAACGTACATCTCTTTCGACTCCAGGAATCGCAGATCGCGGCGTGTTAAAATCCCCTTAAGTTTCCCATTTTCCGTGATCGGCACGCCTCCAATATTTCGCTCATCCATCATCTGGATGGCTTCTCCCACCTTGGCGTCGGGACGTAGCGTTACCGGATCAACGATCACACCATGTTCGCTCCGTTTGACGCGGCTGACTTGCAACGCCTGACGTTCGATCGACATATTCTTATGAATGATGCCGATTCCCCCTTCCTGGGCCATGGCGATTGCCATGTCACTCTCGGTGACGGTATCCATGGGGCTGCTGACAATCGGCAGATTCAGCTTGATCCGACGGGTGAACCACGTCGAAACGTCGACCTCCGACGGCATCACTTCGCTGTACGCCGGCGCCAAGAGCACATCGTCAAATGTTAAACCACGGTAGGCAATTCGATCGTCCATGGCGTCTTTCTCTCTTCTTCGTCTCTTTAACAACAATTCAAGTCACAAGCTCGGAATTCAGACCCTCGATCGGATCTTGAGTCTCATCAAACGTGTGGACTTTTCCCTTCGTCTACTGATTCTTCGGGAAACAGTTACGAATCTCAAGTCCATTCCTCGAAATTCATGCTTCGATCGATTCCTCGGATTCATCCTCCCCGAGAATATCACTCGACGTCCCGGCGATCTCCCTACGAAACCGATTTGACAACGCTACCAGATGGGATATGTCGAGATTCTCAGCTCGTGCATTCTCAGCAAATCCCCCGTCTACTAACAACCGATCAACGTCAGGTTTTGTGAGCTGTTTCCGAAACATGCCGATCAATACGCTTCTCAAGAGCTTCCGCCGTTGAGAAAACAGGCGGCGGATGAAATCCTGAAAAAACCGCCGATCGTCGATTTTCGCCGGCGGATTCTCGAGCGGTTCTAATCGCACGATCGCCGAGTCGACCTGTGGCCGAGGCCAGAAGACCGTCGGCTTGACCTTCTTGAGAATCTTGACCTGGCACTGCGATTGCAACCAGACGGCGAGGGCGCCATACCCCGATTCTCCATGTTTCGCCACCATCTTTTGCGCCAGTTCCCATTGAATCGTGACGACCATCACCGACCAGGGAAGATCGGAGGCGACAAGATTCGACATCACGGGAGTCGCCACATTATAGGGTAAATTGGCAATCAGTTTGAACACGGGATCGGGAGACTCAGCCAAAATTCGTTGCAAGGTTTCGACGACGACTGCTGAAAAACGATTCTTGTTTTTCAGCACATCCGTTCGCAATAGCGTGACATTCTCGAAGGGAGCCGTCGTCTCGCGTGCGATTTCGTACATGTTGGAGTCGATTTCGATCGACAGCACTCGCGACACGTGCGGGGCGATCATACTCGTCATTCCTCCCGTCCCTGCCCCAATTTCGAGCACGACGTCACTCGGCTGCAATCCGCCGGACCTTACGACGAATTCCATCAGATTCAAGTCGATCAGAAAATTCTGCCCGAGGTCTCCGCGCGGATGAAAGCCATGCTCGGCAAACAGCTTCATCAAAAACGATCGAGTCTGGCGTTCCGCATTTTTCATATTACTGTTGGTCGTCGATCTATTGTGATTCCAGATACGGTGTCAGCAGTCGTTCGACGTATCTGGCGAGTATGTCGGTTTCGATGTTGACCGGATCGCCCACGTTTCGCTGTCCCAGTGTCGTTGCTTCCAGCGTATGCGGAATCAGCATCACTCCAAATGTCGTCCCGACGACGTCAACGACGGTCAGACTCACACCGTCGATGGCGATCGAACCTTTGGGAACGACGAACCGTAACAGAGCGTCCGGTAACGTGAATTGCATCGTCACCCATTCCCCCTCCTTCCGGATCGCGGCGACGCGGGCCGTCCCTTCGACATGTCCCTGAACGACATGCCCTCCCAGCCTGCCGTCGACCGGCAAAGACCGTTCGACGTTAAGACGGTCTCCCGGCTTGAGCTGCCCGAGATTCGTTTTGGCGAGTGTCTCCGCTCCGGCTTCGAATGACAGCTTACGTCCGTCGATCGCGACGACCGTCAGACAACACCCGTTGAGACAAATACTGTCGCCGAGCTTTGCGTCATCGCACAATTCGGGGGGAAGTTCGATCGTAAGACGCACGGCGGTCCCTTCAGGAGCGATCCCAACAACGACGGCCATACCTTCGACAAGTCCCGTAAACACGTTAAAGTTCACCCGCTCCTGAATTCGAACGCTTAAAGCTCGGTGCGATCCATTCCATCCACGCGGCACGCACCGGCGAGGCAAACGTGAAGAAACACAAAACCAACGGCAATGCGGTCTCCCTGACGACGAAAATCACCGCCCCGGCGAAGAGCAGCTGAATCACGTGCTTGCGCGTCCTTACACCGCGAAACCATTGGTTAAAAACGTGCGGATACCGTATACGCGACACCATCAGAAAGGCGGTGATAAATGTTAATAGAGGCAAAGCGATCTTCATGATCATCACAAATTGATCGGTCCATTGTGCCAGATACGCCATGCGCCCTGTCTCGGTCCAATTCATCAATCCCCGCGCGGCGATCGGAAAGGCGGCTATCGTCCCCGCCGCGGCCGGCGAGGGCAACCCGCTGAAGTAATCGTGCGAATCGTCTTCGTCGGTCTCCACGTTGAATCGTGCCAATCGCAATATCGCACACATCGCGAACAACAGGGCGATCACCCATAACAACCGCGGGTGGTAAAATTCGCGGGAGAACTGCAACATCAAAAACGCCGGGGCGACGCCGAAGCTGATGGCGTCGCACAAGCTGTCGAGCTCGGCTCCGAATTCGCTCGCCGAGTTAGCCCAACGGGCTGCCTGCCCATCGAACATGTCGAAGACCATACCGAGGAAAATCAGCAGAGATGCAACGAACAGTGTCTGCTGCACGTCGATCCCTTCGGGGCCGACTTTCGCTGCAATCGTAATGCTCCCGAATCCGCACGCACCGTTTGCCAGCGTGAGCATCGTCGGCAACACGGCAAACATCTTCGGAGCTTTGATGATTTTCTTCATGGCGATAGCCGCAGTTGTAAACCTTCCCGCTCTGAGGGAAGGCCATTAGGATGTTCCTTCGTCATTCGTCGTTTGCAAAGCGTGCCAGTACTGTTGAACCCGCTTGCACTTTATCCCCAATCTTCGTGAGGATTTCGAGTCCCTGCTGATGTTCGATCACCAGTTCGGTCCGCGAACCGAGTTTGATCATTCCGACCTGTTCTCCCCGTTCGAGCCGATCACCCGGCTTCAGCCAGCAGACAATCCGACGGGCAATCGCTCCGGCGATCTGCCGGACAATCATTCGCCGGTGCGGATACGCGATCTCTTCGAGGCGAAAAGCGAGTTGTTCGTTCTCGACCGCCGATCGTGGCAGCAAGGCATTGAGGTACTTCCCCGGCTTGTACGTCAAACCGATGACTCTCGCCGCGAACGGACTGCGGTTAATATGCACGTTAAAGATCGAGAGAAAAATCCCGATCATGATCGCCGGCCCGCCGATGAACTCATCGTGTTCGATCGTTTCGATAGCCACGATCTTACCATCCGCCGGAGAGACAATCACCCCCGCATCCTGCGGAATTGGCCGATACGGATCGCGAAAAAACCAGACGATCAATCCGCCGATCACAGCCGCCGTCAACGCCGTCAGCCACAGCAGAGTCTTGACTCCGGACGAAAAATCGAACGAGGTCGCCACCGCGAAGCAAATCCCGGCGGTGCCGAATGTCGCAACGGAAAAGACCAGAAGCTCCGCCAGACCGACGCGGGCAAACGGAATGCGATCGCGCCAGGTGAAGGGATCATCCTCCGGTTTCCAGTGATATCCCCCCTGATTGCGATAGTATTTCAGATCGCGCGAATCGAGCACATCGAACGGGCAAGGGTTGTAATCTCCCTGACGTGTCGCCTGCATTCGCTCGACATACCGGCGGCGAAAGGTCTTCAGCCACCACCGTCGGAGACGCCCCCACGCCAGTTCCCACCGCCAGATGACCCCTCCCCCCGGTTGAATCGTCGTCAATGCGGGGTCCATCGGCTCGTGCAAGGCGGGCCGTTGCCGTGAAGAGTTTTGATGTGCCGTTTCCGCGTCGCTCATGGGTGGTCTATCTGAGATGGCCAGAGATCAAATCGCCATTATAACCAGCCCGAAGAGGTTTGACGACCGTCGACCTCGCGCGAAATTTGCGTGGGGTGTGCTCAAAGTGAGACACTTCTCCCTCCCCCCGTTTCACGTGAAACGGGGGGAGGGATCAACATGAATTCATCCTTCCCGTGTCAAACGGGGAGATCTGGAGACCTTCCCATCACCGGCTACCCTGCCGCGAAACGTGTTTGAAGATGGAAAAACGGGCAAAAACTCGCGCGAGACACGCGCAAAATGAGGTCTCGCGCGCGTTTCGCGCGTCCTTTTCCTCAAAAATGCGCGCTTTTGCGCGAGTTTTGCACATTCATAAACACTTATTGGTCGACACGAATTCCCCGGCGCCAATGCGTTCCGCGCAACCACGACGGTGTCGACACATCGAGCCCGGTGTTTGAGAATGCAGGGCGATCGCCTTTTTCACAATATCCCATCCACTCAGGGT
>JAQCEJ010000103.1 GCA_027618475.1 Planctomycetota bacterium
CACCATCTGTGCAACATTCATCTTGTCTCGTCACAAAAAGGACGGCACACAGGGGCGTGAAGAGATACAGCGCGAATCAGGAAGACCATCCTCGCACACGATTGTTCAATGACGCATTGATTTCGCTATTGCGAACGGCGGTTGTCGTTTTCGATCCGCACTCTCTCGATGGTTGTCCGCAGGCTGCGATCCCTCCGGGATCGATGTGATGCGCGGCGGGCGGTCCGGTGGTTTCGCATTCGCTCAACCACCGGCTAATGGCTACGATCCCTCCGGGATCGGGAACCACCAGAATTTCACAACAACTTCTGCGCTTGCAGGAAGGGGATCCTTCGACTTCTGCCTTTCCTCATGAAGATCTACAAAAACAACTTCGCGATTGAAATTTATGCTTCGGATAGACAAAATTATGAGATTGGATAGACAGAATTGCAAGTTTGGATAGGCAGAATGATTTTCTGCCTATCCCTTAGTTGCACTAGCCGGCGGAGCCGGGGAGGACTTTTCTAGGTCTATAATAATGCGATCGCCTGCATCGTTACAGTCGATCTTAAATACGCATTATACGCGTTATGCTAAGTCTCGACGCTTGAGGGCCGATGTGCAACGAGCCGCTCATCGGATTCGCGACTGCCAGACCGCCGCATTGGGTGGACACGTCGAGCGTTGTGAATGCGGTCACGTCTCCAGGATCCGTTACAACTCCTGTCGTCATCGCAGTTGTCCTCAATGTCGGGGTGGTCGACGCGCCCAATGGTTGGAGCAGCTCTCATCGCAGTTGTTGCCGTGTGATCATGTGCATGTGATCTTTACCGTCCCCGATGGGCTCAACAGCATTTGGCAATTCAATCGGATATTGTTTTCCGACCTGCTGATGCAGGCCGCCAGAGAGTCACTTGATGAGCTGCTTCGTGATGCCAAGTATCTCGGCGCGTGTCCGGGAATCATTTCGGCGTTGCACACTTGGGGCCGAAACCTGAGCGTCCATCCTCATGTGCATTGCCTGGTCACCGCCGGTGGAATCGACGGTGATGGTCGGTTTGTTCCCTTGCCAGGTCAGACACTTCTGCCAGCCCGAGTCCTGATGGCTGTCTTTCGGGGGAAGTTGAGGCATCTGCTCCTCCAGGCCATTGATGAGGGACGATTGCGGATTCCGACGGGAACGTCAGTGGCTCGCGTCCAGTCCTTACTGAATCGACTGGGGCGAATTCCCTGGAATGTCCGAATTCAGGAACGATATTCCCACGGCATTTCGGTGGCCGGGTATCTGGCCCGCTACATGACCGGAGGGCCGATTTCGAACCGCCGAATTTGCTCGGTGACAGACGCCGCCGTAGTGTTCTGGTATCGGGATCACCGGGATGGCGTAAAGAAGCGGATGAGCTTGACTCCCGATGACTTTCTGTCCCGCTGGTTTGAACATGTTCCCCCGCGTGGATTACGCATGCTCCGTCGCAGTGGGCTCTACGCCAACTCCTGCTCGAAGAAACGCGAAGCGATCCAACGACAACTGCGGGCCTCCCCGAATGGCACTCGCGAGACCGTTTTTGCACTTGAACCGGAACGCTGTCCGGTGTGTAATACAAAAGTTATTTGCCGTGACGTGGTTATCATTTCCATCCCGCGTCCCCATCCGCGGGAAGTTCTCGTCCGCTTGAATCAACCCCCATAGCTGTCCGTCACTCATGGCAAGTGCAACAAATCGTTCCAGCAGAAATGCGGACGGGCCGGAAACTACTCACCAAGTCGCTGGCCGCATTCTGCTGAACTCTAACGTTAGTGACGTAGGCTGGGTAGACCAACGGGAAACCCAGCACAATTGTGTTTTAACTACCAGGTGCTGGGTTACGCTAAAGCTAACCCAGCCTACAATGCTGCAGACTCCATTCACCAACGCGGCAACGATCTGGTTTCCGACTCATGTTCATCAACCCGATGTGGGATCACGAATCCCAGCGAATTGGCAAGCAGAAATGTACTCCAACCGGGTACATGCTTCATGGCATTTCAGATTTGATCGGTTTCATCGCTCTCATCTGTTTGCTCGGCACGCTGATTTACTTTGCATACGCCGGCATTCGCGGCCACTTCGTCGGGAGCATGCTCTGGCTGCTCGTTATTCCCTTCGGAATCGCACTCGTGGGGAACATCCTTCACAGCTATTCCTGGCACCTGGCCGACAAGCGACAATTCAAGTACGACTGCGAGAAATGTATCTCGACCTGGGTTGATGCAAGGGGGACTGAGCAATCCTACAAATACGGCGCTGACGCCGAGACATCGGATCATCCCCAAACATTGCCGTGAGAGGCCGCTCTGCCGATGAGCTCAATTCAAGAACTTCGGTGCGTTGCTCATATCCTTCTTCAGCCGATCTTTGAATGTGGCGGCGTCGAAGTTGACGAGGCGGTCTTCGCGAAAGATGAGATAGACGGTCCCTCCTTCGCTGTCGGGGCCCCAGCGATAGGCGACGTCATCGGCACGGTAGTTTCCACCTTTCGTGGTGATCCACTGCGAGTTTTCTTCGCGGACGCCGTTCTCTCCCAAGACCTGATTGACTTCTTCGAGCATCATTCCCGAATGAACTTCATGAGCCAGCAACCAGCAAATCGATTCGGGGTCACGCTCGGATTGATATGTCTGCCGTCGTTTCTCGGCTTCGTTGCGGTCGGTCTTACAACTGAAGAGCCCGCAGTTAAAGCGGTTGTCTTTTATCTTCAGCGACTGACAGCCCACGTTGGAAACGAGCAGACAAATCCCTACTAAGGTGAGTCTGACGCCATATTTCGAGCAGAGGGAGGAGCCCATAAGTGTCTCATGCGAGAGCGATTGTTCGACGGGATCAGAGAACTCAGGAAAGGAACTGTTCTCTGTACCAACAGGAAGGGGAGCGAATTCTACTCGGATTTGCAGTTCTGCCAAGAGGAATTTTCGTCGGCGACGGTGTGCCTGTCGAAAATGTCAGAATCCTAATTGCAGAGGGGTTGAGAGTGTTGTAAGAGTTGCAATTGGCGGGCTCGTTTCCGCAGATTTTGCCCTTTTTTTCGAGTGACCGGTAACCCACGTTCACCAAGAAGCCGCTGCGAATGCTTCAGCAGAGTTTGCGACAACCCCACTCTCCCTAACTGTTCGCAGGCGAACGACATGTTCATCAGGTCATGAATTTCCCCTGCCACGTCTCCCAGTCGCCGATGGAGTGTCAGCGCTTTCCACAGGTATTGCATTCCGGTTCGTTTGGCACCGACGATACATTCCAGAATTCCAAGATTCCCCCAGTCGTCCCCCTCGCCAATCACATTTCCGTCGGATTGTTCGCATCGCAAAGCACGCCGGAAATAGTCGCGTGCCGCGCTATAATCGCCAGCGATGAGGGCATCCTGTCCCCACGCTGAAAATAAATCGGCGCGGGTTAACAATGACGGTTTTTCGGATGGAATTTGTTCTGGGATTCGCGAAGTTTTCGATTCGCGATCCGTCGCATCATCTTGCACAAAGGGACCATTCCCGGCACTTTGCTGATGCAGGACCGCGAGCGAAAAACAACCAGTCTGGCGATAAACGGCAGCGAGCGAATGATGCAGAAAGGCGATTAATGGTCGTTCGTTGTTGACGACGGATGACTTCAATAATGCATGGAACACCGGAATCGCCTCTGTAAAGTCTTCGGCGACCATCAGTCGGCGACAGAGTGATTCCACCAGCAGAACGATGTCGTGCTGTCGGCGAACCATCGTGAGAAACTCGTGCAGTTCGATCTGCCATCCGGGCTGGCAAAGCCGCTTCAACAGACGGACCGGAAGTGGGCAGAGGACTGATGGATGATCGCTTTGAACGCCTTGCGTCACGGTTATTTTCCCTCGTCTCGCGCAAAAAAATCGATTTGCCGAGAACATTCTCGACAAGCGCGTGACGAACGAACCACCGGTGATGGAACAAGCACCAATAGCGAGAAGAGAGGGGAGACAACTTCGGATCTGACAACTGCGTTGTCGCGTCTGAGTGTCACGTTTCATGCTACTCGTAATTCTGGTCGTGTCAATGGGGAGAATGATAACGGTTAGGAGGAATATGCAAATTTCATGGAAGATCGATCGCTGGACTGATTCGCGGGAGACCGAGCCAATGGAATTCGTTCTGGAGTTTGAACGATCGCCGTCACGTGCTCTTCGGAACGACGAATTGACGGTCAATGCTGCCAGATTGGCAGCTCCAATTGATTCTGCGACGTCGGTTTTCGTCAAATCTGGCAGGAGGAGACGGAGGATCAATCGACGCAAGTCATTAATAATATATAACTTGAGGTGACGCGCAAGCTTGGCACACTATTCGCAATCAGTTTCGGCGCACGATTCTTGAAGTACGTCGGCGACTAAGGTGAAGCCGAGCCGTGAAAAGTGTTGAACGAAAATGCAGTTTCGCTTGATTCAGAGGTTATGAGGGATACGAATGGCTAAGAAGGCAACCGAGAAAAAACCGCTCAAATTAGTTCCCCTCGGGGATCGCGTCGTCCTGAAGCGTGACGAGGCAGAAGCTCAGACCGCTGGAGGAATTGTCCTGCCTGATTCCGCAAAGGACAAACCGCAGCGTGGTCGGATCATCGCGATCGGCAACGGCTACGTGAAGCGTGACGGCTCTCGCGCACCCCTGGCGGTCAAGGAAGGGGATAAAGTGATTTTCAACTCATACAGCGGGGAAGAAATCAAGGTCGACGACGAAAACTACCTGCTGCTGCGTGAGAGCGACATTCTCTGCACGTTCTAAACTGTCGCGAACGACGATTTCAGCTGCAGTGCCAATGATAAGAGCCTGAACCCGACATGTCGCCTTCCCGCACCGAACGATTTCAATCGGCACCAAGTCCCTTAGAAATCAATTGGTTGGTAAACGTCGAGGCGATTTTCAAGTACATTCCGATCCGATTAGTGAATTTGAAGAGGAGATAAGTTGCCATGGCCAAGATGATTGCCTTCGATCAAGAGGCCCAAGAAGCCATGCGGCGTGGTGTGAGCAAACTGGCTCGTGCCGTCCGCGTCACCCTCGGACCTCGAGGGCGTAATGTCATTCTCGAAAAGAGCTTTGGCTCCCCCACCGTGACCAAAGACGGCGTGACCGTCGCCCGCGAAATCGAACTCAGCGATAAGTTCGAAGATATGGGAGCCCGCATGGTCCGCGAAGTCGCGAGCAAGACCTCCGATATCGCCGGTGACGGAACGACCACCGCCACGATTATGGCCGAGGCCATTTTCGTCGAAGGTCTTAAGGCCGTTGTTGCCGGGGTGAATCCCATTTCGATGAAGAAGGGGATGGACCGGGCCGTCGACGATATCGTCGGCAAGCTCAAGTCGATGTCGATCGAATGCAAGAACAAGAAATCGATCGCCCAGGTCGGCACTGTCGCCGCCAACGGCGATGAAGAAATCGGCAACATTCTCGCCGATGCGATGGATCAGGTCGGCAAAGATGGCGTGATCACCGTCGAAGAAGGGAAGAGCCTGACGACAACCTACGAAGTCGTCGAAGGGATGCAGTTCGATCGCGGTTATCTCTCGCCGTACTTCGTGACGAATCCGCAGAGCATGGAATGCGAATTCGAAAACGCCTACGTGCTGATTCACGAGAAGAAGATCACCAACATTAAAGATCTCGTTCCCGTGCTCGAAAAGGTGGTCAACTCGGGTCGTCCGCTGCTCATCGTCGCCGAAGAAGTCGAAGGGGAAGCCCTCGCGACTTTGGTGATCAATAAGCTCCGCGGCACATTCAAGTGCTGTGCGATCAAGGCTCCGGGTTACGGCGATCGTCGCAAGGCGATGCTGCAAGACCTCGCCATCATGGTCGGCGGACAGGCGATCTTTGAAGACCTCGGGATCAAGCTGGAAAACATTCAGCTCTCCGATCTCGGTCAGGCGAAGAAGGTTGTTGTCGATAAGGACAACACGACCATTATCGAAGGTACGGGCAAGACGGCCGATATCAAGGCCCGTATCGATCAGATTCGCCGTGAACTCGCCGCTTCGACCAGCGATTACGACCGCGAAAAGCTCGAAGAACGCATTGCGAAACTCTCGGGCGGCGTGGCTCAGGTCAATGTCGGTGCCGCAACCGAAAGCGAAATGAAAGAGAAGAAAGCCCGCGTCGAAGACGCCTTGCACGCCACCCGTGCGGCGGTCGAAGAAGGCATTCTTCCCGGCGGCGGCGTGGCACTCTTGCGTGCCTCGACTGCGGTGAAGCCCAAAGGTCTCACCAGCGACGAAGAGATCGGTTTCAACATCATCATTCGCGCCTGTCGGGCTCCGCTGACACAGATATCGAATAACGCCGGCGTCGACGGCGGCGTGATCTGCGAAAAAGTCTCCGAACTCGAAGGCAACAAGGGCTACAATGCCGCCATCGGAAAATTCGAAGACATGGTCAAAGCGGGAATCATCGACCCGACCAAAGTCACCCGTTCGGCGTTGCAGAACGCCGCGAGTGTCGCAACGTTGCTGCTCACCAGCGACGCCATGATTGCCGAAAAGCCGAAAGATGAAAAAGGTCACGGCGGACACGACGACGATTTGTACTAAGAGCGTCTCTCGATCAGCATTACGTTCGAAAGCGGCTCGACTTGAGTTCCAATGGCCGCCATCTCGACACGTCATGCACAAATTGAGATTCGTTATATAACTCCGTTCGACTTTCCCCAGACGTTTGCTTTCTGAAACGTCTGATGATTTTCTCAGCCATCTGAGAGGTGCCTTCACGCACCTCTCGGATGTTTTTTTTTCGTTATCTCAAATTCCCGTTTGGGGACAAGTGAATTCAGCCCGTTACGGTGTGATGACTCGCGTCGTCGTTTTCGTCTGATGATCGATCCGTCCGACGTACATCTTCAGTCGTTTGAGTGCCGCGTCCGGATGCCGAATCGTCACCGTGTTGAGGAAACGTCGGTCGAGCCATGTCATCGCGCTCAGTAACACATTGGCACGATCGAGCGTACGCACGAGTTCGCGTTCGACTGCACTCATTGGGCGATGCTCGTGATAGGTTCGCAACGCCTCCTGCCAGCGAGGCTCGTCGTCACCGAGAAAACTGCCAAGCAGTCTCGCGAGATCGACGGCGACGTTGTCATTTCGACAGGCCGTCGGATCGATCAAGCCGGTGACGTGGTTTCCTGTGAACAGCACATGGTCGGACCAGAGATCGCGCAGGCAGGGTTGCCTCGAAAATTGAACCTGCGATAAGCGATGCAGATCGACTCGTGCCGCGGCAGCCAATCGATCAAAGTGAGCGAGCACGATCGTCGCACTTTCCGTCCATGCCGATTCCGGCTCTTTCGATAGGGCTCGGCGAAGTTCGACTTGGGGAGCCCCCGACCAGTAATCGATCCGCATGATGCGATCGGTGATCGCCGACGATGGCCCGGCAATGGACGACGAAAACCATGTTGCCGAATCTCGCGGAGGAGTCCAGAGAACGGCCGCCTGATGCCAATCGGCCAGTGAGATCATCGCATTTTGAAGCTTCTCTGAATTCGGATCGACAAGAAAATCGGCATTCCCCGGTTTCCACGGTTCGAGATGCCAATCGCGATGACCGTCGTTCCAGATCGTCTCACCTGAAATGGTACGAACCGGTGCGGCAACCTGGACAATTCCTCGTTCGCTGAGAAATTCCAACAGATCATGGAGACCAATAATCCGATGGCGCGGAAACTGACCGGGTGGCCAACCTCGAAGTGCGAACGAACCGATCGCCGTTTCCACGCGGTAGATCTTCGCACCACTGAAACTCTGCTGCGAATCGATCGGCGTGATCGATTTTGGCGCATATCCCGCCGAATACCTCTGGCCGACCATGATTGAAAGTGCGTACAGATCGTCCTTCACTCGTTTGCTCTCCGATTGACGTACTGACGATTTCCAATGGGGATCCCGGCCGGCTCAAATCACCTGAAGTGATTTCACCGAAGAGAGTTTCTCCGAATCTGCTGGCCGTCGTAGCCTCTGTGATAAATCGTCTAAGACATGTACACCTTCAGATATCCTCGTGCAAGCGGGGGGAGTTCGGCAAGTTGAATCGATGAACTCGCTCCGAATTCGCAAAAGTGCCGCGCGAAGTTGTTGACTTTGCTCCATTCGTCGGGGTACAACGGATAACGACGTTTTCTGTGTGACGAGATTGAACTCGCCCACACGACTTGGCGACCCCTCGATAATCTCCCCAAGTATTGTAACACGAATCCGATTTTGAGGACTCACCATGAATCTCCACATCAAGCGACAATTGCGAGTTTGTGTTTTAACCGTTGCCGTTGTTGGCGGGCTGACGACAACCAGTCAGGCCGGCATCATTCCCTGGCTGTATGATGCGATCTTCGGTCCTCCGGGGTCGTTGATGTATGGTGCCAACTACGGTTATGGCGCAACATACGGTACCGCGTATCGCGGTTATTACAGCCCGTATGCGTATGGCTACGGCGCGGGTTACGCTTATGCTCCTGCCGCCAATACGGGATGCAATTCGTGTGGAACGTCGACCGCGACTTTCTACGGCCCGACGAACACCTGCTGTGCAACCAATAACTGCAATGTTCCGTCGCAAAGTCAGACGACCACAAATCGCACACCGACACCCGCGACAACCGAGCCCCAACCCGATCCGACATTCAGCGAATCGGCTGAGGAAGAGGACGACGGCTTCCGTAAACGCGAGACCGGTAGCGAAGTTCCCCCTACGTCGACCAAAGCGTTCAAAATTCCTGAAAACGGCGACGTGATTCAACAAAGGCCGACCCCCGGCGCTGAAGAGGCGGTCGAAGAAGAAAAGACCGATGAACCACAAGCCGAACAGCTCCGAGTTCCGACGTTGAATCTCGACACGGCGAAGACGACGCACCCTGTCGTTGCTCATCATCGGACTGAATGGCATGCCCGTTTTGTCACCCCGACGATTGCTCGCAAAATGCGTCCCATCAATGCCGATTGGATTCCGGTTTCCACCGCAACGCAAATTGCCGGCAAATAGTTTCTGCACACTGTGAATTTTCAAAAAAGCGGACACGAGTGAAGACTCGCGTCCGCTTTTTTTATTCGATTCCATTGTTTTATGATACCTCATCATTAAGCTGTCTACAAGAAGTTTCATAACCCTCTGGACGGCGGATAATTCCGGACATTTGGATGATTATTCCGTCGCCAACTGGGTTATGAAACCAGTTCTAGTAATTGGGGATCGCACATGCAAAACACAGAGATCGCTCGTCGTTTTACAGAATATGCCGACCTGCTCGAGATCGACGGGGCCAATTCGTTTCGCGTGCGGGCTTATCGCAACGCCGCTCGCACGATTGAAGACCACACCAGTTCGATCGCCGATGTCGTACACGATGCTCCGGCAACGCTGACGGAACTGCCCGGGATCGGAAAAGATCTTGCCGAGAAAATCGTTGCCGTCGTTGACTCGGGTGAGTTCGACGCGCTCACCGACATCCGCAAAAAAATTCCCGCAGGCGTACACGAAATGCTCAAATTGCCGGGGATCGGTCCCAAAAAAGTGGCCGCGCTGTTTCACGAACTGGGACTGACGACGCTCGACATGCTCAAGACCGCTGCTGAGACAGGCAAGGTTGCCGAACTCAAAGGCTTCGGCAAGAAAACCGCACAATCTATTCTTGAAGGTCTCACTCAAATCGAACAGACAGGACATCGATTTCTGCTCGCCGATGTCAAACCCGCCGCCGATGAGATTCTAACCGATCTGTTGCAACTCGAAGGGGTCGATCGCGGCGAGGTCGCCGGGAGTTGCCGACGCCACAAAGAAACCGTCGGCGATCTCGACGTGCTCGTCACCGCCGACATGTCGGATGCAGTGATGGATGCTCTCGCGGCACATCGGCTCGTCGAAAAAGTCCTCGCCCGCGGCCCGACAAAACAACGCGTGCGGCTGAAGATCGGCATCGAGATGGATCTCCGTGTCGTCCCCGACGAATCGTACGGGGCGGCGATGCAGTATTTCACCGGGTCGAAAGAGCACAACATCGTCATCCGTCGCCGTGCTCAAGAACGGGGACTCAAGGTCAACGAATACGGCGTGTTTCGCGACGACGTGCTTGTCTGCGGCAAGGATGAATCCGACATCTACACCGCCGTCGACCTGCCGTGGATTCCCCCCGAACTCCGCGAAAATCGAGGCGAGATCGAACTCGCCGAGAAGAACAAACTGCCGAAACTTGTTGAAGTGAAAGATCTCAAAGGAGATCTGCACATGCACACAACGGCGACCGACGGCGTCGCCACGATTCGCGAAATGGTTGAGGCGGCGAAAGCGAAGGGGTATCAGTACATCGCCATTACTGATCACTCGCAGCGCGTCAGCATGGCGAACGGCCTGAACGCCGAGCGACTGCGAAAGCACTGGAAAGAAATCGACAAAGTCCGCGGACAGATTTCAGGGATCGAAGTTCTAAACGGTATCGAATGCGACATTCTCGAAGATGCGACGATGGATCTGGCGGACGACGTGCTTGCCGAAGCCGACTGGGTGATCGCCGTCTTGCATTACGGCCTCAAACAACCGGCGGAAAAAATTCACGATCGGCTGATGAATGCGATCCGAAATCCGCACGTGAATCTCATCGGACATCCGACCGGACGATTGCTGGGAAAACGCCCCGGAGCAGCGGTCCGGTTCAACGATGTCTTCAAGGCGGCGAAAGATCACGGTGTGATGATGGAAATCAACGCGCACCCGCAACGGTTGGATTTGGACGACATCCAGGCCGCCGCCGCGAAAGAGATGGGGATTCCTATCGTCATTAACACCGACGCCCACAGCACGCAAGGGCTCGAAATGATGCCGTGGGGAATCTATCAGGCCCGCCGTGCGGGCCTGGAAGCGAAGGACGTGGCGAATACAAAGTCGTGGGCCCAGTTCAAGACGTTGCTGAGGAAGTAGGGTGGGGTGCGTGAGCTGTCTGCCCGGTTAGCCGCGACGCAAAGGCTTTGCGCCGTGGAGCGATAGCTTTTGCTGGATGATTCGACACCATTCGTGTGTCAACATGTAGATGCTAGCGAACCGCGTTGCGTCGCGGCTAACCATTCCGCTTGCATTCGGCCCGCCGTTTGCTCATGATGGCGGATGTCGGTGTGCGCAAAACGAGTGCAAATTGTCCACCAATCGGCGTTTCTGTCGACTTCACAGAAAGAGAACCACAATGCAAGCCTATGAGATTTTCCGTCGCTGCTTTTTTCTGACCTTGGCTATTTATCTGGCCACTGTGGTGGCTCAGGCGGACGACGAGGCGAAGGACGGAGACGAGAAACCGGCGACGGCCGAAGAAAAATTCAACGATCTGGTGCTCAACGTCCCTGAAACGTGGGAGAAACAAAAACCGTCGAGCCGGCTGCGACTGGGGCAGCTCGGAATTCCCGCGGCGGAAGGAGACGATGAAGGAGGAGAACTCGTAATATCGTCCTTTCAGGGGGGAGGGGGCGGTGTGGATATGAATATCCCTCGCTGGATAGGCGAGTTCAGCCCCGAAGGTCGCTCGATCAAAGTCAAAACCGGAAAAGCCGAGCAAGGGGAATATGCGCTTGCTGATCTCAATGGGACGCACCTGGGAACATCATTTAATCGCCGCAAAGAACCTTTGGAGAATGCCCGGATGCTGGTGGTGGTGATTCACGTCAAAGACGAGAACTATTTTCTCAAGCTGACCGGTCCTGAAAAGTCGATCACGGCGGCTGAAAAGGCGTTTCGCGCGTCGTTCGGCGGCAATGCCGAAGAGGAAATGGATTACGAGTTTTAACGGTGACGGACGCGACGTTAGAAAATAAAAGGCCGGAGAAGTGTTCGCACTTCTCCGGCCTTTATTCGTCGATCAGTTGGTGTCGGCATCCTATCCGATCGGTATTTCAATATCAGACTTTCGTCATCATTCAATTAAGCAGCGGCAGGAGCCGGTGCTGCTTCTTCTTCCGGAGCCGGTGCAGGCGTCGGAGCTTCATCAGACGGCGTCGCTTCGTGCGTCGTGGTATCGCAGCAGCGGGTTCGCTTCTGGCGGCACGGATTGGGTTCACGGCAGCAACCACGGCGACGAGCGGCATTGGCTTCATCGATCGAGCTGATCAGCATCACTGCGGATGCCAAGAAAACGAGGGCTAACTTCTTCATGTGTCATCTCCAAATTCAAGGTTGAGAAACTTTACTGCAATCAATTCCTGCTACTGTCAATCTGCCACATGCGGTCACAGAAAGCCGACCTCTCGAGACTGCCGGGGATGACTTTGGCGAAATCGATGCACCCGTATCTATACGACGTGGCGTCATGTTGAAGATATGAAGAGAGGTTATCAAGGCAAAACATGCCGATTGTTTCGACTTTATGGAAAAATCTTGGCCGATTTCACACAAATTCCCCAGAACATTCTTCGTGAATTGTGCATTTTAACATCCCTCATAAGCGTGGAGTCTGATAATCCCGCAAGAAATTATCCTCGGTCATTACCGGTATCCCCAACGATTGTGCCTTTTCGAGTTTGCTGCCGGCCTTTTCCCCCGCGATGACAAAGTCAGTTTGCTTCGACACGATGCTCGCCGGGCGACCACCGAGTTGGTGAATCAGCGTCTCGATCTCCTCGCGCTTGAAGCGAACCATCTTTCCCGTCACAACGACCGTCTTACCGGCAAGCGGACCGCTCGTCGACGTTGTCGCAGTCACCGTTTCCTCGACCGGCTTTCCCATCGATAATCCGAGCGACTTCAAATCGTCGACAAGCTGCGTACCGAACGGGCTGTGGAAAAACTCGAAAATCGAATTCGCAATAATCGGACCAACCTCATCCACCGCCGCGAGATCCTCGGCCGATTGGTGCGAGATTTTCTCCATCGTCCCGAAACGATCGGTCAACACCTGAGACATCCGGCGACCCACATGCCGAATGTTGAGACCGGTCAGCAGTTGCCACAGCGGCCGTGACTTTGATGCTTCGATTCCCGCCAGCAAATTCTCGAGCGACTTTTCACCCATCCTCTCCAGCGCGAGTAATTCTTCGCGCCGATCGGCGAGCCGGTAAATATCGGGAAGACTTCGAATCAAACCCGCGTCGACGAGTTGTTCGACGAGTTTGATTCCCAACCCTTCGATGTCCATCGCCAGCCGCGAGGCGTAAAAGCGAATCCATTCGCGCAGCCTCGCGGGACAATTTAAATTGGTACAGCGGATATAAACGCCGTCGGGATCCTGGGCCACCGGGGATTGACACTCGGGGCACGACTCGGGAAAGACGAACTCCTTTTCGGACCCGTCGCGGAGATGTTCTTCAACGCGAACAACGTGCGGGATGATCTTTCCCGCTTTTTCGACGACAACGGTATCGCCGATTTTGATGCCGAGCCGTTCCATCTCATCGCGGTTGTGCAGACTGGCTCGCGAGACCGTCGTTCCGGCGATCGACACCGGCTGCAAGTGCGCGACGGGAGTCAGCGTTCCCGTCTTGCCGACCTGCACATGAATCGCTTCGACCTTCGTGACACCTTCGTATTTTTCCCATTTGAAAGCGATCAACCAGCGCGGGCTTTTGCTCGTCGCCCCTGCCTGTTCTCGCTGTTCGAAGCGATTGGCTTTAAACACCAGACCGTCGACTTCGAAATCGAGGGCGTGCAACTGGTCCATCATTTCCTGAGCTATCTCGCGAGCCGTTTTCATATCGGGAGCCCAGCGAACCTCGGGAGTCGTGGGGATGCCGAATTCGCGAACCGCCGCGAGAAAATCCATGTGCGTTGTGTAGTTCGTCCCTTCGCTATACCCGGCCCCATGAGCAAAAAATCGCACGCGCCTCGCGGCAGACAAGCGGGGATCGAGCAATTTGAGAGCTCCCGCCGTTGTGTTGCGAGAGTTAGCAAACTCCTGTTCGCCGCGGGCTGCTTGTTCGGCTCGGAGATGTGCGAAATCAGTATTCGAGATATACGCTTCGCCGCGAATCTCCAGCACGGGTGGAAAACCCTTCCCACGCAGCGCCAATGGGACGCCGCCGATCGTGCGGGTGTTATGCGTGATATCGTCCCCCCGCCGGCCATCACCGCGCGTGACTCCCTGCACCAGCATGCCGTTCTCATAAATCAACGAGAGGGCCACGCCGTCGATCTTGTACTCGACGGTGTATTCGATCGCTTCGGTTTCCAGCAATTTGCACAACTTGCGATCGAATTCGGTCAATTCTTCGTCTTTGTAGATATTGTCGATCGACATCATGGGGAGACGATGTTCGACAGTAACGAACTCGTCAATCGGCTCGCCGCCGACTTTGTGCGTCGGGCTGTCGGGCGTGTCGTATTCCGGGTGCTGCACTTCGAGTTCGTGCAACCGTTTGAGCATGCGATCGAATTCGAGATCGCTGATTTCGGGCTTCGCCTCGACGTAATAGAGATAATTGTGCCGATTGAGTTCGTTGCGGAGGTTATCAATTTCCGCGGCGACGGTTGGTGTCATGAATGCTTCCGGTTATCAATGAATGAAGTCGACGTGATCATGGCTGTTGATCAGAATTCTTCAATTTCTCTTCCAGCTGGGCATAGGATGTCCGATTGTGTTTGTTGTCGATCCCCAACGCCAACACGCCGACGACAATCGAAATCACAAAGCAAACCCCGATCGGCCACATACCATTATTCACAAACCACCGCGCTACCGGCGACGGCGAATCGCCCAATAGCGAGACCATCCACACCAAAGTAAAAAACACAAACAACACCGTCGAGGGAATCAGCAGCCGAAAGAAAATGTTCAGCGGCTCAACCGGCGGCTTGTCCGAGCCATTTTGATCATTGGCTGTATTTTCCTCATTCATAACGATCCGATCGCTGAAATCTCATCTCAATCATGCCCGTTTGTGAATATTGTGCCGTTCTTGGTCCCATCACATCGCGGCGTAGCCGCCGTCGACCATCAGACATTCCGCGGTGATGAACGAGGCATCGTCGGAGGCCAGAAACAAGATCGCCTTGGCGATTTCTGCGGGTTCGCCGAGCCGTTTGATCATATGCTTCCCTCCGAAATCGGAGTGCGTATCGGCCTGTTCGCGGGTGAGTCCTTTTTCACGCGACATCTTTTCGACGATCGGAGTCCAGATCGTTCCCGGACAGACGGCGTTGACGCGAATATTGAACGGAGCCAGATCGAGAGCGAGGCATCTCGTCATACTGGCCATCGCTGCTTTGGTTGTATTGTAAGTCATAAATTCGGGCTGAGCGAGAAAGCTGGAGATCGATCCCATATTCACAATTGCTCCCCGCTTTTTCGCCTGCATGATGGGGACCACATGTTTGGTGACGGTCGCCGAGCCGATGACATTGACGTCGAAACTCCGCTTCCAGTCGGCGGCGCTGGCATCTATCCCCTGTGTGATAAACACAACTGCGTTATTGACGAGGACATCGATTGTGCCGAATTCATCGACGGTCTTCGCGACCAGGTTTCTGATTTGTTCTTCATCCGTGATATCGGTTGGAATAAAGCGGCAAGACTTTTTCTCTGTGCTCAGAGTCTGTTCGACCTCCTGTCCGGCGGACGATTTCAGATCGGCAATGACGACGTTCGCCCCTTCATTGGCGAACTGTTCGACTGTCGCCCGTCCGATCCCCGATGCTCCTCCCGTGACAATGACAACTCGATCGGTGAATCTCGACATCTGTTGATCCTTTTTCGACGGATTGAATTTGCCCGACAGTCCATTCCTTGCGACGTTCGATGTGGTATCATCATCTTAACGAATCGGCGATTCCGATTCACTCTCATCCACCGATGAGTTTTCTGACATTCGATGACGAAAAGGGGGTTTCTGATATGATCCATATTCCTCGATATGCGATGGGATTGGCGATTTGTCATTCGCTGCTGTTGGCGGCGTTCGCCGCGCATGCAGACGACAAACACCCCCTGACCCCGGCTCAGCGGGAGAAAATCGAAATGAAGTGGACCGACGAACTCAATGCGGCGAACGCAATAGTCGAGAAAAACCCCGACGATGTGAATGCCTATTCGCGTCGGGGAGATGCTCATTTTTTCCTCGGGCATTTTGACGAGGCCGTCGCCGATTACGACAAAATGGTTGAGCTCGACGCCGACCAGGACGCTTCGCATTGGCGGCGGGGAATCGCCTGGTTCTACGCCGAGAATTACGACGAAGCAGCCGGGCAGTTCGAACGGTATCATTCGTTCGACGACGTCGATCGTGAGAACGGCATCTGGCGGTATCTCTCGCAACACAGAGCCAAAGGGAAAAAGACCGCCCGGCAGGGCTTGCTCAAATACAAAAAAGATGACCGCGAACCCTTCCCGTCGGTGTACCAACTGTTCGCGGGTGAGATCGAACCGCAAAAAATTCTCGATGACATTGATCAGGCCAAAATTTCAGATGCCGAGCGTGAAAAACGGCTGTTCTACGCCGAACTCTACATCGGCTTGAACGCCGCCGTCGAAGACGAACCCGAAGTCGCTCGCAAGCATCTGCACGAAGCGGTTAAGAACACGTGGGCTCCCTCGGCGGGATATGGCCCGCATTACATGTGGGAAGTCGGCCGGTTGCATTACGAGCTGCTAACAAATGAGTAACTCTTTAGCCAAATGGCAAGACCGCAGAGAAAGACAAATTGGCCGCAAAAAAACACAAAAGGACGCAAAAAAAGAGGGATATACTTTCGCTGAGGACGTCTTCGATTTGTACTCATTTTATTGCTTTTTTGCGATTCCTGCGTTTTTTTGTGGCCATTCTTCTTCATGGTTTAGAGATCGCTAAAGTGATACACAAATGAGGAAAAGTAGCGCCCTCAAGGAAACTTGCTGACTCATCCCTCATCTTTCACCACCGTCGCCCATTCCGGCGGTTGTGTTGGATTGATCCCCAGCCTCGGGATCATCCAGTACATCGTCGTCACCGAAATCAGTACGACGGCGATGACATTCAGCAGCACCCCGACTTTCAGCATCCGTTCCATCCGCACGAAACCCGAGCCGAAGACGATGGCATTCGGCGGCGTTCCCGTCGGCAACATGAAAGCACAACTGGAGGCAATCGCTGCGGGGATCATGATCAATCGCGGATCCCAGCCCGCCGTCATCGCGACACCTGCGAGCACCGGTAATGTTGCATTCACCGTCGCGACGTTCGTGGTGAACTCCGTGAGGAAGATGAGCGCAGCGGTCACGAGCATTACGACGACCCACACCGGCCAACCGGATAATCCCTGCGCGAAGAGCATACCTACCCACTCCGACAACTGCGTATCACGGAAGGCGTTCGCGACCGCGAAACCACCACCGATGAGGAGAATCACGTCCCACGGCAATTTTTCGGCGGTTTTCCAGTCGAACAGATATTGCATCTTCCCTTTGCCGTCGCGTTGCATGGGGATAAAGAACATCAGCAGCGATGTGGTCATCACAACCGTCGCGTCGTCGACCGCTTTCGATGCGATGCTTTCATCGACTCCCCACGCGAGCAGATAATGCGTCACCACGTTGCCCCATCCCGGCAGAATTGGTTCGCTCCCCAGAACCAGCGGTTTGCGGAAGATCCACATTGCCGCCGTGGTGACGAAAATGAATAACATCCACCATTCCGCGCGGCTCGGTGTCCCCAGCGACTTCAATCGGTTGCGGAAATACCGACGATCGAACTTGTCGATGTGCGGCAGCGAAGGCATGTTCCAGACGAGCAGTCCCCACGCACAGAGCAACAGTGCCAATCCGAGCGGGACGAATAACATCATCCATTCGGCCGACGATAACGCCGGTCCGTCGGGAAACTGGCCACGCCAGATTTGTTGAAAGGCGATATTCGTCGGAGTCCCCACCAGCGTGGTAAACCCCCCGATGCTCGCGGCATAAGCGATGCCGATGAACAACGATTCTCCAAAAAAGCGAAGAGCCGGATTTTCCGTGAATTCTCTTTTCACCATTTTTGTATCGACCGATTCACCGGGGTCGAGCTGGAGATCGCTGATCGTTTTTAACAGAGCGATGCCGATCGGCAACATGAGCAATGTGCTGGCCGTGTTACTCAGCCACATCGACAGGAATCCCGATGCGAGCATGAAGCCGAGTACGATCTGACGGGGGCCGTTTCCGACAATGCTGACCATCGCCAACGCGATCCGGCGATGCAGTCCCCATTTCTCGATGCCGAGCGCGATCAGAAATCCGCCGATGAACAGGAACACGTTCGAATTGATGTACGCACTACTGACGGTCTCGCTGGTTTGAATTCCCAGCCACGGATAAGCTGCCAGCGGAATCAGACTCGTGACGGCGATCGGAATGCTTTGCGTGAACCATAACACCCCCATTGCTCCCGTCACCGCCAACAGACGCTGCCCCGCCGGTGCCAGATCAGCCGGCGTGGGGAGTAAGATGATGGTGACAAACAGCGTCAGCGCAGCCAATTTGCCCCAGGTTTGTCGGGTGATCTTCGTATGTGACGGTGAATTCATGCGTGACATCGTCAAGAGTCGAGAGGTAAGAGTCAAGGGGAAGTAGGGGTTGGG
>JAQCEJ010000104.1 GCA_027618475.1 Planctomycetota bacterium
TGTCAGACACTCCTTGAAAATGATCATCATAATCTTACTTCCGAGTGTCCGAAATTCATGAGGCAGGTTAATTCAACTGTCATTTCACCTTCTGGAATGTTATCACACGATTGATAAGCGATCATGCGAACACGCGATTGAAACATAGTTTATCAACGAAAGCACTCAATTGGCATGAACACTACAGGAACCGTATCGTGACGAAGTCTCCCCCGATCGATGATCGCAACTGGTCGGCGTTAACGCTGGGCGAGCGCATTCGACAGCTCGAAGTCGAAGGGTATCTCGTGCTCCCCGATCTGCTGAATGCGGACGAGGTTCACCGTCTCAAAGAGTGCACGGCCCGTTTTCAGACCAAAGCCGTCGATTACAGCGTCCATCAGCAGTATGTGCCCGACGTTCAATTTTTCGGCGGAGCAATCACCGAGTTGATCGCGCACCCGCCGACGATTCGCTTTCTCAAGGAACTGTTCGGTGAGCCGGTTGTCATGATGAGTTATCATTACGCTCGATCGGAACCGGGACATCCAGGAATCAGCCTGCATGCCGACGGCCAACCTTACGGTTCGGAGATCTTCGGATACGAAGGGAGCTGTCCGTGGCTGGTGCGGGTGTTGTACTACCTCGATGATTTGACCGCCGATGTCTCGCCGTTTCGCGTCGTGCCGCGTTCGCAGTTGAGCATGCATCCCGACGGGAACCCTTATCTGCGCTATCATTCCCATCCCGAAGAGGTGATGGTTACCTGCCGAGCGGGCTCGGCGGTGCTCATCAATCACCGTGTGTTTCATGGAAATTACCCGAACACCGGAACCCGGTCGCGCGAGTTGCTGGCGTTGGGTTATCGTCCGGGATGGGCTGGTCCGATTCAGGAAGTCGAGAACTGGGACGCCGCCGAAGTCGCGAAACTCTCGCCGGAGATTCAGGCGGTGATGGGAAACCGTAATCAGCGGGTGTGGGATTTCCAGGGAACAAACAAGCCGGCGAACATGAAAAGCGAAGCACCGGGGATGAATCCGAGTCGATGGGAGCGAATATAGGACTACGCTCGCTATTTGTTGTCGCCGTGTGCCTCGGATGCAACTTCACGCAGCAAGTGGATGGCCGTTTCGACCAGAACTTCACCAGAACCGGGCTGAATGGCTGAATTCGTCACTTCGTAGCCCCCTCCGGGGGAGTGATATGCACTTCTGCAACGCCCATTTCGAAAAGGCTGTCGGCAGTGAGTTGATCGATGGGGCTACCGATCAATAAAGAGACCCAGATTAACATCGGTTTGAGTCGATATTTCAAATTGGTAGCCGTTAACAGAAACTCAAGACAAGCCATAACCCATTATATATTAAGTGGATATAAACTTCCTCTTGATTGGACACGTCTCGTCTCAGTGATTGTGGATAAATCAGAATTGATTAACATTACGAAATTGTAATAATAGGCCGACAGTAACGTTACATTGTTGATGAAACGACCGTTCAGATCGAATTTAAGCAGCGTCATCTGACTCTCGCATATGATTATAATCGCAGAACAACGGGATGGGAAATCCTCGCGATGTCGCAAAATCGGCGTCGCTTTGGTTGTGTTCGGTCTGTTGTTGGTTCAGTTCTTTGCGCCGGTGTTGGAACGAAACAGGATCGTGAAATCGGTACAGGTCGCGGAATCGGCTCCCGTTTCTCAGGAAGAGTCGAACAGCGAACTGCAACTGGAAGAAATGACCGCGACACCGAATTCGCGATACCGTCGGCCCCTTCATCGCCGCGAAAACAAGCGATTTGCGCGACGTCATTTATTCACTTCGAAGTTGCTGACCGTCGATACGCAATCGCGGCATGATCCCACAATGGTACGACGAAACGGATGCGGCGCCTGGCTTCGGTGCTAAGTTGATTTTCATCCGTATGCGATCGTCACACAACATCTGAGTTTTACGAGCACGTTGTGAAAATCAATCGATAACGTCGCATCGTATGTGTGACCATCATTCGCATACGCAAAGCAGAATGCTTCGCGTTCCTGATCAATCAACTTTTCACATCATCCCGAGAGAGTTTGTTACATGGAAAAAATTGTCGCAGGCGTTCAACATTTTCGAACGGTCGAATTTAACAAGCATCGCACATTCTATGAGCAAATGGCGTCTCGACAGCAGAATCCGATCGCGCTGTTTATCACCTGTTCTGATTCTCGCGTGATGCCACATCTGATCACGCAGACCGATCCGGGAGATCTCTTTCAGATTCGCAATGCCGGCAACATCGTCCCACCGTATAGTGCCGCGGGGGGAGGCGAGGGGGCGACGATCGAATATTCGCTTGAAGTTCTCGGCATCAAACACATTATCGTGTGCGGTCATTCACAATGCGGAGCCATCAAAGCGATTCTGGACGGCGGGAATTTAGAAGGGCTTCCCGCGGCAAAATCATGGTTTTCGCACGCCGAAGCGACGAAGCGAATCGTCAAGCAGAAGTACTCCGATCTCTCACCCGATGAAATGGCAATCGCCGCGACAGAGGAGAATGTATTGGTACAGTTAAATCACCTGAGCACGCACCCCTGCGTAGCCGCTCGATTGTCGGCCGGACTCGTCCAGACGTACGGCTGGTATTACGACATCGGACGAGGCCGCGTGCTCGAATACGATCAATCGCAGATGAAATTTGTGGACTTGGGAACGAGTGTCCGCGCGGCGAGCCCCATGCCGATTCGCTCGTCGGAACGCGACGCCGGATTCTTACTGACAGCCAAAGAAGAACTCTGAACGTAGCCGATCTTCGCATCGTAACCAATAACCATCATTGATTCGACTTATCGCGATCGATGGACTTCGTTGAAAACGTTTCCGCAATAGCTTTTTGCGGGTTCGTCATTGCTGATAGTGTAATTCTCGCACTTTGAGAAAATAGCGAAATCTCATGGCAAACACGGAAAGTTCAACTATTTCTTCCCACAATCTGAAACACGACCGCAACTCCGGTAATTCACAAAATGAATTGTCGTGGGGGGCACTCTTGAAATACGATCTTCCCGCATCGTTTGTGGTGTTTCTCGTGGCGTTGCCTCTCTGCCTCGGTATCGCCCTCGCGTCGAATGCCCCCCTTTTCTCGGGAATTATCGCCGGGGTCGTAGGGGGCATCGTCGTCGGAATCCTCAGTGGGTCGCACACCAGTGTCAGTGGACCGGCGGCTGGGCTGACAGCCATTGTTGCCGCTCAAATTGCAACGCTCGGTTCGTATCAGACATTTCTGCTCGCCGTCGTTATTGGAGGAATTCTTCAGATCGTCCTGGGAATTGTTCGCGCCGGTGCGCTGTCGGCGTTTTTTCCCTCGAGCGTAATCAAAGGGCTTCTGGCAGCCATCGGAGTGATTCTGATTCTTAAGCAGGTGCCACACCTCTTCGGTCACGATACCGATCCGGAAGGGGAAATGGCGTTCCAGCAGCCGGACAAAGAAAACACATTCACCGAAATCGGCGAACTGATTTACGACATCCATCCGGGGGCCACCGTTGTAGGACTTGCTTCCCTTGCGCTGCTCGTTTTCTGGGACCGGTGCAAACCGCTCAAAAAGTCTTCGATCCCTGCGCCGCTGATCGCCGTAATTGCCGGCGTGGTTTTGCATCTGTTTTTAAAATCACTGGGAGGCGTTTGGGTCATTCAGGCGAGCCACCGCGTCAATGTTCCGATCGCCGGCAACATGGCGGAATTCGCCACGTTTCTGACGCTTCCCGATTTTACGCAACTCGGGAACCCCGCGGTCTACATCGCCGCCGTCACCATCGCGATCGTGGCATCGCTGGAAACATTGCTCAACCTTGAGGGGGTCGACAAACTCGACAAACGACGACGCCAGTCTCCCCCGAGCCGCGAATTATTCGCCCAGGGAGTTGGTAACTTTCTCTCGGGAATGATCGGTGGCCTTCCCGTCACGTCGGTCATCATTCGTGGTTCGGTCAATATCAACATGGGAGCCCATTCTAAAGCTTCGAGCATCATGCATGGTACGTTTTTACTCGTCTGCGTTGCCTTTTTTCCGATCTATCTCAATATGATTCCGCTCTCGTGCCTGGCCGCGATTTTGCTGTTAACAGGATTCAAACTGGCCAGTCCCGCGTTATTTCGCAATATGTGGAGTGAAGGGCGATACCAGTTTCTGCCGTTCATCATCACGCTTGTCGCCATTGTTCTCACCGATCTTTTGATTGGTATTATCATCGGACTGGCAACGAGTGTCGTCTTTATTCTCGTCAGCAACCTGCGCCGACCGATTCGTCGTACACTCGAACGACATGTCGGCGGCGAAGTGCTGCACATCGAGCTGGCAAATCAGGTCAGTTTTCTCAATCGTGCGGCTCTGGAAAAAGTGCTGGACGACGCCAACCGGGGATCGCATCTTTTGCTCGATGCCCGACGAACCGACTATATCGACCCCGACGTGCTTAGTCTGATCAAAGAATTCAAGCTGATCACGGCACCCGCTCGCGGCGTACAAGTCAGCTTGCGCGGGTTTCGCGACAGATACAATCTGAGCGATGAAATTCGGTTCGTCGATCACTCGACCCGAGAATTACAGGAACAATTGACGCCCGCGAAGGTATTAAACCTTCTGCAAGAAGGAAACGAGCGATTTCGTAGCGGTCATCGTCTTGATCGGGAATTTCATCACCAGGTGGGAAACGAAACGATCAGGCAACATCCTCTCGCAGTGGTGCTCAGCGGAGTGCATACGTCGACTCCGGCCGAACTGATTTTCGACATGGGTCTCGGAGACCTTCTCTGCGTTCGAATAGCCGCGAATATCGCCGGGCCCAAAGTCATGGGAAGCATCGAATACGGCTGTGCGATGGGTGGGGCGAAGCTGATTCTCGTGCTCGGAAATACCGACAATGCCATGATCCGCACCGCGATCGAATTGGCGATTTCGAGGCGCACCGCTCTCGAAGCGACCGGTTGCGATCATCTCGACGTGATCATCAATGAAATACAGCGATCGATCGATCTTGAGGGAATGGCCAATCGGCACGATGCCTCCACTCCCATCGATCGCAGTTTTATCGACAAAATCGCCCGCCTGAACGTGTTGTACACGGTGAGAAAAATTGCCAGTCAAAGTAACACGATTCGCACGATGATCGACGAAGGCCGTGTCGCGATCGTGGGGGCCATGTTCAACGTTGCCAGCGGTGAAATCGATTACATGCTCGATGAAGCGATCGGACTCGATAACGTGGTACAGGAAACAACACTCGCCGACCGTTCGGAATGATGGTCCATTCCGTTACGGCTTCGCACTGATGAGGTTCGACTGCTCGACCGAATTACTCGCTTCGATCAGCAGCCATGTTTCACCCGGTTCGAGTTTTCGTCCGCAGTCGCTCAGCAGGTTATTCGCCACAAGAATCCAATCGGACTCCTGATCGGCGTTAACGGCCTGTTTCGACAACCCCGTGAATGTATTCCCCGTGATGGCGACGTCTTCAGCCCCAGTGAGCACAACGCCGGTTCCCATGTCGATTCCCATCAAATCTTTGTGTTCGGCAGGACGTTTGTCGTCTCCACCACCGACGTAGCTGTTGCAGAATGCATTTCCGGAGATGGCATGTCGGCCACCTTCCGAACCGACACGCACCGAGAACTGATGCACCAGCGTAAACGTGTTCGCCGAGACCGAACACCCCCACGCGTCGCGGAGATCGACTCCCCCTTCAAGTTCATGAGCGATGACGTTCGCACTGATCGTGATGCCGTAACAATCGCGATCGAGAATGATCGCCGTTCCGTTGCATTCTTCGATCATGTTTCCCGAGAGGACCGATCCGTAAGTATTCTCGATGACGACGCCATGTCGCAGATGGTCGTCGAGATTGTTGCCGTTCATGCAGAGGTTGAACGAATCGACACAGCGCAAGCCATCCTGGTTTTCTTCAAAGTGGTTGGCGTTAACGACGATGTCGTGACAGCTGTCGAGATGAATTCCCGCCTTTCCGCAGTAGGTAATGATGTTATCCGAGAGCCGCGGGTCTTCGTAGCAACTGACAAGATTTGCACCGTGCCCGCCATGATGATCGATCGAGACAGCGTGCAGCAGGATTTCGTCGATCTTGTGAGCGTAAATGCCGTCGCCACTTTTTGGGTTACCGCTGATCCGCAAGTCGGCGACCTGCACGCGCCACATTCTCGGCGTCTCTTTCAACTCTGCGTTTGCAGGTTCGAGCACCAACGCGGGCTGGCCTTCTTCGTTACGATTGATGATATGCGTCGCAGCCCCCATCCCTTCGATTCGCGTTTCGGCTGTCCGCACCCGCAGCGGCTCGGAGATCTCATAATTCCCCGGCGGAATAACAACAATCCCCCCCGAGACCGGTACGGCATCGAACGCCGCTTGAAGATTCGGGTAATCCGAAGCGTCGATTTTCAGCGGTTGAGAGACGGTGGCGGTCTCTTCTTGCGCATCGACTCGTTGAAATCGATATTGCAGGCTGGTCGCAATCAGAAAACCAAAGACGAGTCCTGCGGCGATGTAGAGCGGTTTCATATGAAGTGTTCTCCTGACAGGCGAGATGTCAAACTCAATTCGAATCGGGCAAACCAATTTGGCCGTCGACAACTATATCACACTCCTAAAAGCGGTTATACTCGACCGGTGCCGATCGACTGTTTTTTGTCCTCACATTTTTTATCTCGAGTCGTTATGCAATTGAAAGACATACAGACGGTGGCGGTGATCGGCCTCGGCACGATGGGCCACGGCATCGCCCAGACGTTTGCCGTCGCCGGATATCGTGTTCGCGGATTCGACCACATTGCCGCCGCTGGAGAGACGTTACACGAACGGATTGCCCGTAATCTCGAAGAATTCGCGCGGGCCAATCTGGTCGATCGCACATCGATCCCTGAAATTCTCGAACGGATTACCGTTTGCGATTCAGAAGCGTCGGCCGTCAGTGAAACAGAATTCATCACGGAAGCCGTGCAGGAAGATTTGACTATTAAGCAAGAACTCTTTGCCCGACTCGAGACATTCATAGGCGACGATGTCATACTCGCCAGCAACTCGTCGACATTTCCCATCTCACAGTCGGGGGCCGCACTCCGGAACAAACGGCGAGCCGTAGTGACGCATTGGTTTAATCCGCCGCATATCGTGCCGACCGTGGAAGTGGTTCCCTCGCCAGAAACAAGCGAAGAAACGACAACGACCTCGGTTGCCTTATTGCGGAAGATCGGAAAAAGGGCTATTCGCGTTAATAAAGAGCTGCCGGGGTTTCTCGTCAATCGCGTGCAGATTGCACTGATGCGAGAAATCTGGGACTTGCTGGAGCAGGGGGTCGCCTCACCCGAGGACATCGACGATGCGATTCGCGGCAGCATGGGTTTTCGCATGGCGGCGATCGGGCAATTGCAGATTCACGACTTCGGCGGACTCGATGTGCAAAGCACGGTCTATCAGAATCTCGTCAAGGAGATCCGCTCGGATCGATCGCTGCATTCCGTGGTAAAGCAACTCGTCGACGCCGGCCATTACGGCCCGAAAACCGGCAAGGGGTTTTACGATTACACACCCGCATCGATAGCCGACCGACAATCGATGCGCGATCGTCGGTTTCTCGAACTGTTAAAGTTGTTTTATCCCCCGGGAAGAGAGGGGGAAGAAGAGTAAAATCGACATGACTCCCGCATTGCCAGCTACAACCCGTTCGACGGCTATCCGCAAGGCGATCATTACCTGCGCGGTGACCGGTTCGATTCACACGCCGACGATGTCGCCGTATTTGCCGATTACTCCCGATGAAATTGCGCAGAGCGCGATCGAGGCGGCCGAGGCAGGAGCATCGATTCTGCATCTGCACGCCCGGCGGCCCAACGACGGTTATCCGACTCCCGATCCTGAGGTCTTCATGCAATTTCTGCCGCGCATCAAAGCGGCAACCGATGCGGTGATCAACATCACCACGGGAGGGGGTCACAACATGACCGTCGAACAACGGCTGGCGGCACCGCTAGCTGCACAACCAGAGATGTGTTCGTGCAACATGGGTTCGATGAATTTCGGGTTGTATCCCATTCTCGAAAAATTTACGCAGTGGAAATACGACTGGGAACCCAAGTATCTCGAAATGACCCGTGACTTCATCTTTCGCAATACCTTTAAGGATATCGAAACGATCGTACAACGGCTCGGTACTGGTTGTGGCACTCGCTTCGAATTCGAGTGCTACGATATCGGCCACCTGTATACGCTGCATCATTTTCTCGAACGAAAAGTCATTAAGCCGCCGATCTTCGTGCAGACGATCTTCGGAATCCTGGGAGGCATCGGCGCCGAAATCGAAAACCTGGTGCACATGCGGCGAACCGCCGACCGCCTGTTCGGCAACGACTATCACTGGTCGATCCTTGCGGCGGGGAAGGCCCAATTCAATCTCGTCACAACCGGTGCGATAATGGGAGGTCATGCCCGCGTCGGCCTCGAAGATAATCTGTATCTTGCCAAAGGAGTGCTTGCGAAATCGAATGCCGAAATGGTTCGCAAAATCCGCGGCCTGCTCGAATCGCTTTCACTGGAAATCGCGACCCCCGACGACGTTCGCTCGATGCTCGCACTCAAGGGAAAAAACAACGTCGCCTTTTGAGCATCCCGCCACGACAGGGCGATCTGAAGAAAAGAGATTTCAACACTAATATGCAAAACACATAAAAAGTAACCGTCAGGCTCGATAGCACCATTCCATTTTTGTGTCCTTTGCGTTTTTTCGCGGCGATACCAATCGTCATTACCTCACCCGACGTCCGGCGGGACTTTTGAAACCTCAATCGCAAGAAGATTTCATATCGGTGATGACCCGGCGGGGAGTTGGGCGTATAATCGCGGTTCCAAGTTCCGTCATCAGAGAAAATATGGAAACATTGTGAAAGTGACGACCTGACACGAAAGAACGACATTAACTATTACCGACAAATACCTTATGCATCGCAGATCGCGTAAAACCGCTCTCTCTCTTGACTGCGTTGGCATAATGAAAGCGACGGTCATCCGTGTTTTTCTTTCATCCCATCCGATGACATTTCGCTCATACCGGTCTACACCGCACGAAGCGGCAGGCTGACGAATGGAAACGACTCGACGAACGTGAGGAATCGAAGCATGAAGCTGAATGATTATAAACTCATGGCACCGTACCTACTTTGTGCGGTGGTCTCTGTTGGTTGTCAAAGCCGGTCGAACGATGTTCCCGTCGCGGTCGCCCCCCCTCTGGCATCTGAACAAGAGAATGACGACGATAATCCCGATGCTCTCGACGAACGACATGAAGGAACCCAGCACATGACGAACAAGCCGACGTCATCCGACGACGCCCCGCGCGTGACAAAATCAGATGAAGAGTGGAGGAAAACGCTCACCCCCATTCAATACAAAGTGACTCGCCAGAAAGGAACCGAACGGGCCTTCACCGGCGAATACTGGGACAACAAGGCCGATGGCATTTACCATTGCGTCTGCTGCGGAGAACCGCTGTTCGATTCCACGACCAAATATGAGTCGGGCACCGGCTGGCCCAGCTTCTACCAGCCCTACGCCGAAGAGAATGTCAAAACGGAAGAAGATAACGGCTGGTTCTCGACCCGCACCGAAGTCCTCTGCCGAAACTGCGATGCCCACCTCGGGCACGTCTTTCCCGATGGACCTCAGCCGACCGGTCTGCGATACTGCATGAATTCCGCCTCGCTCAAGTTCAGCGAACGAGACGAGACCGATAAACCGGCGAAAACAGAAAAAAAGTAGAATCGGGAAGGTGATATCCATGTCGAGCCGAGGAATTCTAGCCGTCGTGATAGCCGTGGCGATTGGCGGTGCCGTGTTCGGCTTTAAAGGACTGACTCCGTCGACCGAGCCATTGTCCGACGCGCCCGCCGTTCCGATGGCCCCTGCGCTCGACTCCGCGTCAGGTCTCGTCGACACATCCACCGAACTTGCCGACGCTTCGACCGATGCCGTCGAACAGCCGAAAGTCGATGCGGCTTCGGTCGGCGACGAAAATGCACCTTTGAAAGACATTCAGTCGAAAGAGAACGACATGACAGAGAATTCAAACGAAGCATTGGCCACATTCGGATCGGGCTGTTTCTGGTGCACCGAAGCGGTCTTCAAAGAACTCAAAGGAGTCACAAAAGTCGTCTCGGGCTATACGGGGGGAGAGGTGAAAAACCCCACCTACGAACAAGTCTGTACCGGTCTTACAGGCCATGCCGAAGTCATTCAGGTGACGTACGACCCTGAGCAGGTCACCTTCGAAGAGCTGCTCGAAGTCTTCTGGAAAACTCACGACCCCACAACACTCAATCGACAGGGAAACGACATCGGCACGCAATACCGATCGTCAATTTTCTATCACAATGATCGGCAAAAAGAACTCGCCGAAATTTACATGAAGAAGCTCGACGAATCGGACATCTTCAGCGATCCCATCGTCACGCAGATCGAGCCGATCGGTGAGTTCTATTCCGCCGAAAAGTATCATCAAAATTATTTCGCTCTGAATCCCAACCAGCCCTACTGTCGTTTCGTGACGGCCCCCAAAGTGGAAAAATTTCGCAAGCTCTTCCGCGAAAAGTTGAAAACCACAGCCGACACCGACGCCAAATAATCGGCAAACATCGTCCCGACGGGGCGATCATGCTCGATTTTGTGCCGGTTCATCTTGTTTCCACCGCCCACATATAATAAAGTGTTGATGGATACATATTTCCGTCATCGCAAAGGGACCAACCGATGGGCCGAGCACATGCGTCGCTGGATGCCGTTCACTTCTCCCGCCGAACGATGATTCAGGCGGGAACCATCGGCATGATGGGAATCGGTCTGCCGCAGCTACTCGCCCTCGATACTGCGACGTCCCCCTCCGCCGAGAAAAAATCGATCATCTTCGTCTTCTTGAACGGCGGCCTTTCGCATCAGGACAGCTTCGATATGAAGCCGCATGCCCCGGCGACGGTCCGCGGTGAATTTCAACCGATATCGTCGAAAGTTCCTGGGACGCAGGTCTGCGAGCATTTGCCGTTGATGGCCCAGCGAACCGACAAATACGCCATGATTCGCTCGGTCGCCACCGAAAGCAACGGTCACGGTCAGGCCTGTCACATGCTGTTCACCGGACGATTTGATTTTCCCGCCGGGTTCGTAGACGACGGCAAACCGAAACCAAACGAATGGCCATCGTTTCTTTCGCAGGTGACGTATGCCTTGAAAGATACCACGCTGCTCCCCCCGGCTGCGGTGCTGCCTCAACCGAGCATTAACGAGGCGAACAACTACCGACCGGGTCAGTACGCCGGACGATTGGGTCCAAAATACGAAGCCTGGCATATCGACATTGCCGCACCCTGTGCTCTGGGTAACGGTGCCTGCCCGCATTGTTTTCGTTTTGATGAAGAGACCTTCGAACATGGCTCTCCGTCAGTCTTCAATACGCCGATGCTCACTCTCCCCGAAGGGGGACAGTCCCGTTTTCGCCATCGCGTCGATCTGTTGTCGAGTATCGAGATTCAGCAGGCGGCACTCGAACGAGCGGCGACGGTGGCCCAACTCGACCGCAATCGCCAGCAGGCCATCAGCATGCTGGCCGACCGCAAAGTTCACGCGGCGTTCGATGTCGAAAACGCAGCCCCCGAAATCGTCGAGCGTTACGGAAAGAACAAGTTTGGCCTGTCGCTGTTGATGGCACGCCGGCTCGTCGATGCCGGAGTCCGTCTGGTGCAGGTCAACCTCGGCAAGAACTCGTCGTTCGACACGCATCGTGGAAACTTCGTCAACCTGAAACGAAACCTGTTCCCTTACATGGACCAGGGCCTCTCGGCACTACTCGATGATCTCGACGAATCGGGTCTGCTCGAATCGACGCTCGTGATCATCACCGGCGAATTCGGGCGTACGCCCGTCATCAACAAAGACGCCGGCCGCGATCACTGGGGACCGACGATGACGTCGCTCTTCGCCGGTGCGGGAGTCCAGGGAGGAAAGGTGATCGGGGCGACCGACGACATCGCCGCCTATCCCATCGCCGACAAGCAGACTCCTGAAAACATTGCGGCCACGATCTTCGATACGCTTGGTATTCCGCACGATACGCAATGGCAGGATTTCGACGGCCGACCGCACGAACTCTATCGCGCATCACCGATTCGCGATTTGTTTATATAGACCTTTCTCGTTCCCATGCTCCGTATGGGAACGCAAGTCTTCGCAGCTCCGCTGCGCCGGTACGAGTCACAGGAGGACTACCATGCTCGTTCTCTCCCGCTTTCTCGGCGAAAGCATTCGCATCGACGATGACGTATTGATGACGGTGGCCGTTCTCGGACCGGAATTCGTCGAACTCGCCGTTTCTTCAGACGATCAATCGGAACCACACCTCGTGACGCTCGGCATCGGCCAGAAGGTAATTGTCGCCACCGACGTCAGCCTCGTCATGATCAGGAACACCAACGGCAAAGTTCGACTGGGAATCGACGCCCCGCGCGGCACCCGAATCGAACGAACCGATGTTCGAGACGAAGAGTGATCCCTGCGCCGCCGCTGCTGAACATTCTCATTTTGCCCGCTGAAGTTTCCGGATCAACTCCCGCGCTTCCTCACGGTTGGGTTGCAAGCGCAAGGCGTCCTGCAAATGAACCAGGGCCTTCTCTCGATCCCCCTGAGCGGCAAGAAAAGCCCCCAGTTGGAATTGAATTTCCGCATCCTCGGGGCTGATATCGGCGGCACGGCTCAAGTGACGAATCGCTTCGGCGTTGCGACCCATCTGAGCCAGGACTCCGACAGCATTCATATGCGCAAATAACGAATTCTCCTGATACTCTAACGCCCGTTCGAAATGGACCAGCGCTTCAACAAGCCGCCCCTTTCGGGCCACGGCACTCCCCAGCTCGACATGGGCGAAGACATAACCGGGGTCGAGTTCCAATGCGGATTTCAAATGGGGAATGGCATCATCATCTCGACCAAGAAGAATAAATGTTCGTGCAAGATTATAATGTAACTGCGGCGTGTCGGGTTCGAGTATGAGTGCGGCTTCATACAGCGTGATGGCCTCATCGAGGCGTCCCTGAGCCTGTCGAACGTCTCCCAGATGGAACATTGCCAATGCATTCCTGGGATTTCGCTTTAACAGATTGTCGTAAATCGCGCCGGCTTCGTCGTAACGCTCCTGCCGTGTGTAGGCATCACCCAACCCCGCTTTGGCGAGATCGTATGTGGGGGCGTCAGCGATTAACTTCTCCAGCAAAGATATTGCTTCTTCGATCTTCCCTTCGTCCATCATCACATGAACGTCGTCCAACGTATTGTAATGCACGATCATGTCCTTGATGTCGGGAAGCGATTGGGCATCATCGATGTTCGTGACGTCGGTCGAACTTCCCGCGTATCCAAGACTGTTCAGCTTTCTCTGTTCTTGCGGTGTCAGTTCTACGTCGACGCTTTCGCGAATCTCCATGGCATTTTCGAGATCGGCCAATTGACGTTCCATCTGCTCCAGCATATCGGGCTGTGATTCGGCAAGATTATTTGTCTCTCCACGATCGTTGACGAGATCGTACAACTCGGGCCGCGTTGTCCGAATGTACTTCCACTCGGCAGTCGTCAGACTTTGCAGCGGCGACCAGCCCGATTCGTGCAAAGGCTCTTCTGTCTCGCCGTAGAGGTGTCGCGCCGGCATTGGTACGCCATTGATCAAAACCAGACGACTCAAACCGGAAACGGAATCCGATGCGGGTCGCCTCAACACATCGAGTATCGTCGGCAGCAAATCGACCTGTGACACCGGGTCGGTAATGCGAACGCCTGCGGGCAGATTCTGCGGCAGCGACATGATCCACGGAACATGCATCGTCGTGTTGTACAGCATTTGTCCATGCCGGCGCTCGTTGTGTTCGCCCAGGCCCTCGCCATGATCGCCGATCACGATAACCAATGTCTGCTTTTCGAGATTCTGCTCTTCAAGAAACTTACGCAACCGACCGATCTGAATGTCGACAAAAGCGATTTCTGCATCGTACGGGCTTTCGACGAATCGATCGCCGAACTGGTCGCGATGATCGAGGTACGGCGTATGCGGATCGTAAAGATGAACCCAGCAGCAGAATGGTTGTTGAGACTTTTCCGCCAGCCACGACAAGGCTTCATCGACGACGACGTTTCCGTCTCGGCTGCGGTGCAAAGCCTCGTCGGTGTGAACCGCACCGGTCAAATCGTCGCCGTAATGTTGAAAGCCTTGGTCGAGACCGAACTTCGAATCGAGCACAAACGACGCGACGAACGCTCCGGTCTGATATCCCTCTTTGCGTAATACCTCGGCGAGTGTGGGAACCTCGTCGGCTAACTGGTTCTTGCCGTTCGTGTAGATGCCGTGTTCGGGGGGATAAAGACCGGTAAACATCGAGGCGTGAGCCGGCAGTGTCAGCGGTATCGTCGTATAGTACCGTTCGAAGAGACCCCCCTGAGCTGCCAGATCATCGAGCACCGGCGTTAACGCCGGTGCATAGCCATAACACCCGATTCGATCGGCCCGCGTGGTATCGAGGGTGATGACCAGTAAATTGAATCGCTGCCTTGGCCAAAACCAGTAGGCGCTTAACAGACCGACGGTCAGTAATATTACCGTCCATGCTAATCGGTGTTTTTTACTCGGGTTTAAACTCATGGGGAGACAATACCTGAAACACGATTCAGAATTCAAATTGCCGCGGGGTAATTACATCAACACAGGCGAGCGCTGATTCGATAAATTACAACGGATTCCATCCCATCATTTTTTTTCGTTCGCCATTAATAACAGCGATTGCTGCGCCGGCTGAAAGTCAGGGGCGAGGGCCAGTACTTTTAAGTATGCCTTGCGAGCATCGTCCCATCGCTTCTGTTGACGATAGGCCTCACCGAGCAAAAAAAGTGCTCTAACGAGATTCGGTTGTAATGCAACGGCATTTTCAAGGGGAGGAATAGCTTGTTCGGTCAGGTTCTGTAGAAGATAGATCGCACCCAGTGCTGTTTGAGCGGTTGCATTCGCATCAATTTCCACGGCACGCCGATACGCCGCTTCAGCACCGGTCAGATCTTCCGTCAGTTCAAGGCAGTATCCCAGGTTAAACCAGGCTTGAAAGAAGTGCGGCACGCCCGAGACCACTTTCTTCAGGAGAACTGACGCGTCGTGATACTCGTGCTGAATTAATAACTCCTGCGCGTCGGTGTACATATTGTAATAGACAATGGCATCTTTGATATCGGGCAATTCTGTTTCTGCCGACTGGGGTGTTGTCCCTCCACCGGCGTATCCCAGACTGGCGAGCATACGTTTTTCGTGGGGCGAACTAACGACGGTCGGTGCGTCGCGCAGCACTAGCGCATATTCGCGTTCTTGTAATACCCGCTCGAATTCTTCAGCCATGGCCGGTAGTTCGCCTATCTGATTTTGCAGTTCTCCACGGTCGGCCTGCATGTCATACAATTCCTGGCGCGGACTGCGAATGTATTTCCAGCGATCGGTGATCAGACACCGAAGAGGGGCAGCTCCACATTCTTCAAATGGATGATTCGATTCCGCATACAACGGAACGACCGGCAAGGTTTCACCGCGACATGCGGGAAGCAGGCTTCGACCCGAACACTCCGTTAACGATGCCGGAGCCAGGGCCGAGAGCAATGTAGGATAGATGTCGACCAGAGTAACCGGCGTCGAAATCCTCTTGGCCTGCATCAACGGATCAGGCCAGCGCATGATGAGAGGCACATGTAAAGTGGCATCGTACAGAAAAAATCCATGTGTACGTTCCTGATGTTCGTCTAACGATTCTCCATGATCCCCCACCACAATGATCAGAGTATTTTCATCAAGATCGTTTCTGCGGAGGAATTCCAGCAGTCGGCCGACCTGCCGATCGACGTAAGCAATTCCTGCATCATAAGGACGATCATGAAAACGATCCCCAAAAAGTTCTTCTCGTGTGTCATAGGGAGTATGCGGATCGAACAGATGGACCCAGCAAAAAAAGCGGGTGTTTTTTTGATGCGCCAACCATGTCAGTGCAGAGTCAACAACACGTTCGCCAATGCGCATTTTGTGACCATGTGGATCACCCGGAGTGGGTCCGTGAGACTCTTCCATCTCGTCGTCATAGATGTCGAATCCGCGATCGAGCCCGAACTTCTGATCGAGTACGAAGGCTCCGACAAACGCACCGGTTCGATAACCGTGCTCTCGCAAGATCTCCGACAGGACCGGGAGATCAGATCCCAGACGATTCAATCCGCTATTTACACGCAGCCCATGTTCCGGGGGATAGACTCCCGTCATCAGGCTGGCATGGGACGGCAATGTCAGCGGCACGGGAGCAAACGCTCGCTCAAAAACGATCCCGTGAGATGCCAGTCCGTCGAGGACCGGCGTCAGACCTTGCGGACCGTTCCAAGCCCCCAAACGATCGGCACGAGTCGTATCGAGAGTAATCAACAAAACGTTGATCGTCGGACGAGACGCCAGAGACCAGAACAACCAGCCCGTCAAAAAAAGAATGGCTGTAATGGCCATCCCGATTCGACGCCTGCGTTGAATGGCATTTACATTAGGCATGGCGCAACCTGACACGTGGGCAGCCGTTACCTGACACGAGCAATACTCGTGTCAGGTAACGAATGAGAGCCTACACCGATCGCATGGCCACGTTCGACCGTTCTCTGCACATCTGAAGTTCGTTGCATTTCGACAATTACTTCAGATCAAAATCGGCGGTGTTGGTTCCAGCCTTCACTTCGAACGACAAACCGCTCGCAGGCGTGCCGTATTCCGGGGGAATATAACTCTTCGGCTCCTGACGAGATTTGGGATTATCGGCACTCATTTGTCCCTGATCATCGCGACTTTCGATTGCCACCGAATTCGGACCGATAACCCCCTTGAGTGAATAGGTTCCGTCCGCTTGAATATCACCGACAACCATTGCACCGCTGGGTGGCTGGAACATCACCTTACCTTTTGTCAGTGCTTCGCCATTGTAAGTAACTTTACCAGTGACATCGGCATATTCACGCACCGGTGCGTCATCACCGCCGCCACATCCGCAAAATACCCCGATCAACACGCCCAAGAATAATGTTCTTTCCCAACTCCGAACAAAAGTATGCATGAGAGGTTCCTTATCCAATGGTAAAGCCAGTTGCATCAACACAGATGAAATGGATGAAAGCCAGGCTGTAAAGTCAGCCCGGCTTTCATCATCATGGACAAAAAATCGAGCCCACTATCGAACCCACATTCTCCTCGGTTTTCCCGAGTCAAGAATCCGAATTAGAAACTGCCGAGAAGAGTACCATCGGCGATATCCGCGAGATTGTAGTAGGTCTGTAGATCGATATTCTCGCTGAGGAAGCGAATTGCCCCGTCACCCATCATAATGTGAATTCCTCCCGCATGCTCACTCTTCAGCGACTGCTGATTGAAAATCACGCTGCCATACCAATACAGGTTCGGGGCGTACCTGATCGTCTTGTGGGCATGATATGTCGCCGATACAGCGCCGTCGCCCTCATAGAAGCCGAACCATGGCTGACCATTGACATTACTCAACGCTTCCGCTTCGGTCTGCTTGACGCCGTTTGCACCTTTTGCCCGACCCGAGTACTCACCGAAGATCATGCAGTTGGAGGTGCCATCGGTCATATCGCGAATGCTCTTACTGCGATTCTTGTTGAACAGCCCGCCGCTGGCAATATATGATCGGCCAGCCAATGACGCCGCGTTGACGCTGCCAGCGATCGCGACATAGTGGGTCTGTTCTTGGGTGAACATCATCGCAGATGCACTGGAGCCTGGATAGACCCAGAGCGTTTTCGTGGTTGAAGAGGGGCAGATGTAAGCTGGAATTTTCGTTTTGACTGCATTTTCATGCGCGAGATTATAAGACGGCGTGTAATACGCATATCCCGGCATCGACCAGTTGAGCTGGTTATAGACGTTTGTCTGATCCAGGAACGGCAGAATATCGGCATACACTGCGTGCCCAACTCGAGGGTCATTGACATACAAGCCGTTGCAGGGATTACAAGACGTGGCACCGGGAGGGAATACGATATGTGCGTCGTGGTAGTTGTGCAACGCCAAGCCGACTTGCTTCATATTGTTTTTACACTGTGTGCGACGCGCCGCTTCGCGCGCCTGTTGCACAGCGGGCAAGAGTAGCGCGATTAACACGGCGATAATCGCAATGACCACCAACAGTTCAATTAACGTAAAAGCTCTACGTCGACGACTGACTAATCTTGATTGATTCATGACGCCATCCCTTCATTTAGAGAAGAAAAAGAGAAAAACGAAACAGATATCACAGTCACATTTTTTCGGATTCAACAGAAATAACTTGGGCCGTCTAACCCGACATTTCCCATATGGGTTGAGCCGGGAGACACTCCAGGCTCGCAATGGATCGCATTTTAACATCGC
>JAQCEJ010000105.1 GCA_027618475.1 Planctomycetota bacterium
CAACCCCCAACCCCTCTCCTCATGACCGCTATATCTCCCACGATCTCGTCGACGCAGCGGCCGATTCCACTGATCGTACGCGACGATCTGGTCACACAACGGATTCGTTATCAGGGAGAAGGGTATTGGGTCATCAAAGATCCGGTTGCGCTCAGTTATTATCGATTGCAGCCTGCGCAGTATCACGCACTCACACTGCTCGATGGAACGCGCAGTCTCGAACAGTTACGCGAACTGCTCCGCCGCGAGTTTCCGTCGCTACATCTGACGTTGGCCGAGATTCAGCATCTCGTCACCGACCTGCATCAGAAGGGGTTGGTCTACAGTCAGCGGACCGGCCAGGGGGCGAACCTGCTCCAGCAACGCCGCAACAAACGAAAAAAGAAAATCTGGGCGACGCTTGCCAATATCATGTATCTGCGCTTGCCGGGGTGGGATCCCGAAGTGGCACTGACCATTCTGCTCCCTTATTTCCGCTGGTTGTTCAAACCGTGGGGTATCGCCCTCTCGTGTACGATTATCGTCGCGTCGTGGATTCTCATGCTCGTGGGCTATGGTGAATTTCAATCGCGCTTGCCGGAGTTTCAAAGTTTCTTCGGCTGGCCGAACCTGATGTGGCTGTGGATCACCCTCGGATTCGCCAAAATTCTGCACGAGTTCGGTCACGGGTTGGCGTGTAAACATTATGGTGGAGAATGCCACGACATGGGGATACTGTTGCTTGTCTTCAGTCCCTGTATGTATTGCGACGTCAGCGATTCGTGGATGCTTCCCAGCAAATGGCAGCGAATTTTCATTGGCGGCGCCGGCATGTATGTCGAAGTTCTTCTTTCGGCATTGTGCGTCTTCGGCTGGTGGTATTCCGAGCCGGGGTTGTTCAATCATCTCTGTTTGAATCTCTTTTTTGTGTCGACTGTGACGACGGTGATCTTCAACGCGAATCCATTGATGCGGTTCGACGGTTACTACATGATGAGCGATTTTCTGGAGATTCCGAATCTCAGGCCGAAGTCGGACAAACTGCTCCGCGATAATTTTTCGTGGTACTGTCTGGGAATCGAATCGCAACCCGATCCGTTTATGCCCGACCGGGGCAGGATCTGGTTTATGCTGTTCGCCGTCGCCTCGTGGTTTTATAAATGGTTTATCACCTTCGGTATTATCTTTTTTCTGTATACGATGCTCAAACCATATGAGTTGCAGAGCATCGGAATCGCTCTTGCCTGCATTTCGGCGACGTCGATCGTGGGAGGACTCGTCTTTAACTGTTACCGCATACTCACAGCCCCGAGGTTGGAACCGATGAACAAGAAAAAAGTGACGGCGACGATGCTGGTGTTCGCTTCGATTCTGGCCGGGGCACTGTTCTTCCCCTTTCCGTGGCACGACGAAGCGTCGTTGTTAATTGAGCCGACGGGGATGCAGTCGGTGTATAACGTCGTACCGGGACAGCTCGACCAAATCAACGTCCGGGTGGGAGATCCCGTTCAAGCCGGGCAAGTGCTTGCAACGTTTGTGAATCCTGAACTCGACGACCGCATTCGCGTGGTAACGATGCAAATCGAGACTCAACGTCTGGAAGTCAGAATGTTTCAGACGCTGGACGATATTGTGCAGAAACAGCTCGCTGACGAAAAGCTCTTATCGCTCGAAAAACAACTGTCCGAACTGGAGCTGCAGCGAAATCAACTGACGGTCGTGGCCCCGATCGGCGGCATCGCGGTCGATCCACCGCAAAAGAAGGCCCCGACGCGAGAGGCGTTGCAAAGTGCGCTCGCCGGGTGGTCGGGCGTGCCGCTGCATCAGCGAAACATCGGCAGCTATATGGATGCGGGAACTCATCTCCTCAGTATTGCCCCCGGAGACGGTTTCGAAGCGATCTTATACGTCGATCAGGCCGACCGAAACGATTTTCGCGTCGAACAGCCGGTCGAGATGCGATTTGATCATATTCCCGGGAAGACGTTTCACGGCGAGATATCGTCGATTTCCGAACGGCATCTCGAATTCGCCCCGGTAAGCATCTCGAACAAAACGGGAGGCAACCTGCCGACGGTGACCGACTCGCAAGGTCGTGAAAGGCTGACGAGCCATGTTTATCAGGCGACGGTGGATTTGGCAGACGATCTCGAACTGATGCGAACGCACATGCGCGGTCAGGCCCGCGTTCATGTAGGAAACCGTTCACTCGTCGACTGGATCTGGCGATACCTGACGCGCACATTCCACTTCCGGTTGTGATTTTCCGAATCGTAAGCAGAGAGAGAAACGTCGCGAATTCATAGGGGGATCATCTCTCCCCGTGGCCGGAAAAATCGATTCGGTGGGTGTATATCCAGCCGGTCGTCGCGATGCCAGATCGAAGAGACAGATCATTACGATGGGGAGTATCCGTTAAATGGTGGTCCCTTGCGTTATGCCTCTGTAGCTGGCCTCTGCGAGGCCGGATCGAGGTCGAAGACCTCGGCGGAGAAGACCTCTTATCGCTGCGCGACCGGGACACAAAGCTGTCCCGGCCACCCGAATGACCTCCACCATTTAACGGATACACCCATTACGATGACGCTCCACGTTGGCGATGGGAAATTGCCTGCGATATAATCAGAATTCGCGATGATCACATCGTGCGGTTGCCAGTCAGCGATCCATCAAAACAACACGGGAGCCTTCGCCATGATTCATGACTTTGTCCGTTTATCTGTTCCATTCGTTGCGTGTGCCATGCTCACCTTTGCCATGCGGCCGGTATCTGCGGAAGAGCCGTTGGTGTTTATTTCGGCGTTCGCCGGTGGAGACGACGCGGCGATTCATGCGTATCGGCTCGATGTGAAATCCGGAACACTCAAACTGTTGCATCGCACGACGGATGTTGAATTCCCCTTCTTCCTTGCCGTTTCGCCTGATAACAAATATCTCTATTCGATTACGACCGACAATTTCGGAGACGAAAAACCCGAAAACGTCGCTGCGTTCGCGCTGAAGGGTCGCACGGGCGAAATGACATTTCTGAATCAGCAGTCCACGCAGGGGACCGCCGCCTGTTATCTTGACATCGATGCCACGGGCAAAATGGTTCTCTGTGCCAACTATTCGACGGGCAGCGTGATTTCTTATCCGGTGCAAAACGAGGGATCGCTCGGCGAAGCGGCCTCGTTCGTGCAACATGCCGGAACGAGCGTCGACCCCGCCCGGCAGGAAGGTCCACACGCTCACTGCTTCGTGGTCAGTCCCGATAATCGCCATGCGTATTCGGCCGATTTGGGACTCGACAAGATCTTGGGATATACGATCGATACTAAGACGGCGAAACTGACACCGAACACACAGCAGTTTGCGCGAACGCCTGCCGGTGCAGGGCCGCGGCATCTGACATTTCATCCCACGCAGCCGTGGTTGTACGTGATCAATGAAATCGCCAACTCCGTGACGATGTACGACTACGACGCCGAGACCGGTAATCTTATCGAACAGAAGACGATATCAACGCTCCCCGACGACTTCACCGAAGCGAGTTATTGCGCCGATCTCAAAATCACTCCGAATGGAAAGTTTCTGTACGGTACCAATCGCGGGCACGACAGTATCGCGATGTACGAAATCGGCGACGACGGTCAGTTGACGCTGATCGGCATCGAGCCAAGTCTTGGTGCGGGACCGCAGAATCTGGCCATTACGTCCGGCGGAGAACTGTTGTTATGCGCGAATATGCCCGGAAATAATGTGGTCGTCTTCAAGATCGATGCGAAGACCGGCAAACTCGAAGTGGTCGGTGAACCAACGCCGATGCCGAGCCCGTCGTGCATCATGATTCGATAAGCAGAAGTCGCAAAACGCAGTTGTCGACAACGCCGGTTCGAAGTCGAAGACTTCGGCTGGTTCTTAAGCTCGTCCCATCAGTTCGGGAATCGGTTTTCCCTCTTGTACTAAAGGAATGGGACGGCCGGCGAAGTTGATGATCTGCGTTTGTGCCGCGTCGATGCCGAGGTGGTGATAAATCGTGGCGACGAAGTCCTGCACCCCGACGATTCGTTCGACGGCGTGTTCGCCACGGACATCGGTTGCACCGATCACTTGTCCCGGGGAAATTCCACCGCCACTGAAGAGGAAGGACATCGCCAGCGGCCAGTGGTCGCGTCCCGGCTGGATCGTTCCGGCCGGGGCACTTGCCACACCCCCGCCGCTGCTGGCAACGTGCGAGATTTTGGGTGTGCGGCCGAAATCGCCGCCGACGACCACGAGGACATTTTCATCGAGCCCGCGATTATGGATATCTTCGATCAGGGCACTCACCGCTTGATCGAATGGAGGAGCACGATGTTTCATCGCGTCGAACACGTGATGATTGACCGCATGATCGTCCCAGTTACCGACTCGGCCGCAAAGTGGGCCGTTGAGCGAGATCGTGACCATCTCAACGCCGGCCTCGACCAGTCGGCGTCCGAGTAGACATTGCTGTCCCCAGAGGTTTCGTCCATAACGCTCGCGGATGCGCGGGTCTTCCTGCGAGATATCGAACGCTTTCCGTGCCGACGGACCGGTCAGCATGTTCCAGGCCTGGGCCTCGAAACGGTCGAGGGCCTCCATGTTGCCAAACTGGTCTATCTGGCGATCGAGCCGGTCGAGACGGGTGCGCAACTGAATGCGATTCCCCAGCCGCGATTGTTCATCACTATTTTTGAGTCCGATGTTAGGAACTTCGAACTGCGGATCGTTCGGATCGCTGTATACGGCAAACGGTTCGTGTGCCGGCCCGAGGTATGCCGAACCCAAATACGGAATAGGATTCAAACCGATATAATTCGGCAAGTCGCGTTCGGGAGAGTAGCGCAAGAAACTGGTGATCGAGAACAGATCGGGCTCATCCGGTTTTTGACGCCGGCCTTGAAATTTGTGTCCTGTAAAAATCTGTTGTGGTCCGTCGTCGTGGCAAAAGCCCGAATGGACATGCGACCTGAGCACGGTAAACTTATCGGCGATTGCCGCGTGTTGCGGCAGCAATTCGCAAAATCTCAAACCAGGGGTGCGCGTTTCGATCGAACGATACGGCCCGCGATATTCAGCAGGGGCATCGGGTTTAGGGTCGTATGTCTCGATGTGACTGGCACCCCCTTGCGCCCAGATCACAATGACCGAGTTTTTCTTGGTGGGAAGCGACTGGTTGCCGACGGCGCGTAATCGCAACAGATTCGGCAGACTGAGGCCGACAAATCCCCCCAGGCCGAATCGCAAAAAGTCGCGTCGACGAATTGATGCGTTGGATTCCAAAAGCGATGACGGAATCATGCCGGTATTCACTCGCGGAAGCGTTTGTTGCCGAATTCCACAAACGACAATTGATGACCCAGGAAGATTGGCTATTTCTCTAATAATACCATAAGCTGGAGTTTATGTCTTCAGAAATGATTCTTAAAAGATGAGCAGGGGATTTTTCTACGATGACCGATTCTTCAATACCGGCGAACGCACACACAACCACTCACGGCGTGCCGCGCGTCTTTTCGATGAAAGATCTCACGGCGCGGGCGAATTCGCCTACGAGCCGATCGGCACGGGTCGTCAACGCCGAGACGACCGGAGCGAAAAATTTGTTTGCCGGAGTCTTCTGGTCCGATCCCGAATCGGTTGGCGGGTGGTCGTTCGGCGAGCGCGATCCCAACGTCGAAGGGGCGCCGCATGTCGGTGTCGGTGAAGAAGTCTATCTCTGTCTTCAAGGACGTATCGCCGTCGAGTGGGAAGGGGGAACGTTCGAATTCGGCGCCGGAGACATCGTCTATTGGCCGAACAGTCGCTGGTATCGTACCAAAGTCATCGGCGATGAACCGGTGCAGGTGTTTTATGTCATGTCGCCGCCGCCAACGTCGATCTGGTCGCTGGGCGAAGCGGTTTCACAAACCGGAAAACCGATTGAAGAAAAGAGCGCATCATGAATAGTGGCGATGCATTTCCTCGCAGACGATTTCTGCAAACGAGTGGTGCGGCAGCACTGGTTGGTGCGGCAACAAGCCGAACATGGGCACAAACTCCGCGAGAAGAGTCCGATCCGGAATTTACGATTGCACAGGGCAATATCCGCCAATCGGTGATGGGTTGGTGTTTCGCGCCGATGGATGCCGTCACATTGGCACGCCATGCCAAAGCGATCGGTCTGGTGGCGATCGAAGGAATTCCACGGGATGCTTATAAAGAGGTGAAATCGACCGGGCTCGATATCTCGCTGGTAAGCAGTCACGGATTCGCCAAGGGGCCTTGCGATCCCAAATACCGCGAACTCGTCATCGAAGAATTAACCGAGGCGATCGAAGTTGCCGCCGCTGTCGGTTCGAAGAACGTGATCACCTTCACAGGGATGCGGTTTGACGGTATGGATGAAGAACAAGCCGTCAAAGACTGCATTGACGTCTGGAAAGAAGTCTTGCCTCTTGCCGAGAAACATAGAATCACCCTGTGCCTCGAACATCTCAATACACGAGACGACACGCATCCCATGAAAGGGCATCCCGGCTATTTCGGCGACGACGTCGATTTCTGCGTCGAGTTGATCCACAAAATCGGCTCCCCTCATTTCAAGTTGCTTTTTGATGTTTATCACGTATCGATTATGAATGGAGATGTCATTCGCCGTATTCGCCAATATAAAGACGTCATAGCGCACTACCACACAGCGGGAAACCCCGGTCGCGGCGAACTCGACGACACGCAGGAGATCAATTATCCCGCTGTAATGAAGGCGATTGTCGAAACCGGTTACAAAGGTTTCGTTGCGCAGGAATTCATTCCGACATGGGAAGACCCGGTGGCCGCACTACGACATGCTGCTGAAGTGTGTGATGTGTGATTAAGAGAGCGGGGGACTTGTCAGAAAACAGGACACAAAGTTACTCGAAGCGCCAGTAGAGGAGCTGTTTGGCGAACTATTTTTTATAGACCTCCTTAACATACGCTTCAATCTCGTCCGTCAGCTCATATTCGAATAAAGGAAAAATGAAGTCCAGCACGCGATGCCACAACCTAGAACCGCGCGAGATGCGTACTAACTTTAAAAAAGGACGCCCTTCGAGTTGTTTGGGCCAGACAACGACGTTCTCGGACTTCGAAACAGGCCACAAGCGAGGTGATTTTGGAATTTCCAATTCAGCAATCAATTCTTCAATGCGAGGGCCGATGCTGAAGATCTCATAATATTGAATGCGCAGCGGATCGACGATGACGAATGCGTAGCAGTGGCTTTCACAACCGATTCCGATTTCGACATCGAATGTGGCTTCACCGATCACGCGCAGGTTTTCATGCGTAATGTCGAAACGATCCAGTTGCGATATGGCTTCGTCAATATCTGCCATTATCATGAAGGCTCTATTGCTAAGGTTAATTATTTCGTTTCTTTTCGAACGATTTTAAGTTCCTCCCATAATTGGGGCGAAACATCGTGCGGGTTCTCAACGAATACTCGTGTGAGAGCTTCGTCTGGATCCGAATTTTCGACTATTGATAAGGACATCGCAGTGATCGCTGGCGAACGGCTCATCCCTGCTCCGCAGGAGACCAGTGTCGGCACGCGATGTGCGATGAGCGCGGCAACATGTTGAACAACCAACAACAGCGTCGAACGCTCATTCTCTCCTCCATCGACCAGCGGGAATCGGCAATAAATCATATCGCGAGATAGTCTGCACGGTTCTTCCTCCGCCGCAACATCGACCACGGCGATGATGGCGTAATCGTGCAGCATCTGCAAATCGCGGGCATCTCTCGCATTCCCCGTCCACAACAATTCAGGAATGATCTCGCGCATCGTTTCGGATTTCACCCTACTTCCTTCGGCAGTCGTCGTTCACACCGAACGCACCGGCTCGTTCGCAAACACCTGTCGATACGATTCTTCAGCAATGCCTCCCAACCGCCGTGCCATTTGGCGGTAGGCATCGCGGCGGTAGTTCCAATTCCCCGAACGTTCGACCTGTTCGAGCCAGTCGCAGACGTGCAGCGTGCAGAGTTGAGTGAAGTCGTTGTCGTTCATGGCGATCGTTTCGCCCGTCAGACGATCTTTGAATGGATACGGCCCGGCGTCGAGGAAGACCGATGTGTCAAACGTCGGGCGGTCCATGGCACAATTCAGATAGGCCATCCGTTCGGCTTCGATGCCGATCAACTCCTGAAGTTCACCGCGGCGATCGAGGGGAAGTTTAAACCCTTGAAAAAACTCGGTCCCGTAGATCGAATGGAACAGCCCGGCGACGCAGAGATCTTCGTTCGCTCTCCACGCTTTCAGATCGTTATACACGCCGATGGCGTGCGCGAGGTACGACTTATTCGTGTGTGGTACGTCCTCGGCACCGACGCGGATGAAATAGTCGGTATAGGTCTTAAGCGTATGCGGCATTTTTGAGAATCCTGGCGATGACCCGTCCGACGTGAAGTTCGTTCGTGATTTCAAGAAGGAGAGGCATGATTTCCATCGGCCAGACGTTTTCGCAAACGGCTGGTCACGCGATCGATGGCCTGTTCCAATTCAGCGCGGCTGCCGAGCACATCGTCCCAGCGCTGTTCGTGTGCCGCGGTTTCTACGGTGAGGGACAATTCATAAGCGGCATGGGCACCGAAAGTACGCATCGCCCCTTTTAAGGTATGGGCGGCACGTCGCGCAGCGGCGGTGTCGCGAACCGATACCGCCTGATCGAGTTGCCGAATCAACTGGGGATATTCCTCAAAAAACGCTTCGGCGACAACCTTGAGCAATTCGGCGTCGTCGTTCGTCGCGCGCAACGCTTCCGACCACTCGATGCAGTCGTCGTCCGGTTCGAGCGGGACGTGCCCGCTCTCCAGATCGGTCATCAAAGGCGTGAATTCTTCGAGTAGGTTATACAGCTGTTGTGCCCGAATCGGTTTGGCAAGATATTCATCCATTCCGGCAGAGATACAGCGTTCTCGATCGCCCGTCATGGCCTGGGCCGTCATCGCGATAATCGGTGTATGACCACCAATTTCTTCCTCGCGTGCGCGAATTCGGCGGGTTGCTTCGTGTCCATCCATTTCGGGCATTTGCACATCCATCAGGATGACATCGAATTGATGGTGTTGCAGAATCTGCAGCGCTTCGCCTCCATGGTTGGCAACGGTCACTCCGTGGCCCCGCTTCTGCAGTAACGTGACGGCAAGTTTCTGATTGTAAATGCTGTCTTCAACCAGCAGAATGCGCAGCGGACGATCGACGACGGCTCCGGGAGGGCCGGCCGTCGCCGCGGTCTCGAGCAGGTATTCACCTCCTAGAATGGCCAGCACGGTGTCGAACAGTTCTGACTGATTGATCGGCTTGACGAGATACGCCGTGGCACCGACGTCTTCACATCGCTTGATGTCGTTTCCCAAATGGGTCGTGTTGAGCATCATCAGCACCGAACCCGCCCGCCTTTCGCAATTGCGGCGAATCGTATCGGCGAGATGAAAGCCGTCTACGGGTGCCAGCGTTGCATCGATCAACGTCAGGTCGAATCGCTTTTTCTGTGTTTCGCCCGACGCTGTTTCTGCATCTGCAGAGCCAATAAACAATTGCAAAGCGTCGGCCACATTCGAGACGACGGTGGGAACGAGGCCCCAGCTTTCGAGCATCTGCACCAGCATCTCGCGCGATGCCGAATGGTCTTCGACGATCAGCACGTTCTTGCCTGTCAGTCGGTTGCGATCGGTCGCCGATAAGCCATATTCGACATCCGACACGACTCCGAGTTTGCAGGTAAACTGAAATGTGGTTCCTTCACCCGGCTCGCTGACGAAACTGATTTCTCCTCCCATCAACGCAACCAGACGCGAACAGATGGCGAGACCTAATCCGGTCCCGCCATATTTACGGGCCATCTTGTTGTCGAGTTGCTCGAAGACTTCGAAAACGTGGTCTTGCTTTTCGTGGGGAATGCCGATCCCTGTATCGCGAACGGAGACCGACAGCATCATCTCGATCGGCGAGAGCAACTCGGACTCGACCAGAATCAGAATCTCCCCTTGTTCGGTAAATTTGATGGCGTTACCGACGAGATTGATCAGAACCTGCCGGAGTCGCGTCGGGTCGCCGATGACCCGATCGGGAATCTCGGGAGGAATTCGCGACACAAGCTCGAGCCCCCGGCCGTGCGCCTGTGCCGCCAGAACTTTAAGAACCCCGGCGATATTATCGCGCAAGCTGAACTCGTCGAGGGCCAGTTTGAGTTTGTCGGCTTCGATTTTCGAGAAGTCGAGAATATCGTTGATCAGCGCCAACAGCGCTTCGGCCGATTCGCTGACGACTTTGAGCTGGTCGCGCTGTTCGACCGTCAGTGGGGAATCCATCAGCAGTTCGGTCATACCGATAATGGCATTCATCGGCGTGCGGATTTCGTGACTCATACTGGCGAGAAATACGCTTTTCGCCATATTGGCCGCATCGGCAGTCTCTTTCGCCGCCTGTAACGCTTCTTCGGCCTGTTTACGGGCGGTGATGTCGAGGACAAAACAAAGGCACTGCGACCCGGTATCGTCGAGCATCGTCACGCCGACGAGCACGGGGACATGATGTCCGTCTTTGTGAATATATTCTTTCTCCCACGCGGGACACGAACCGGTCTTGGCAAGAAACTCGATGGCCCGGTCGTCGAGATGACGAAATTCGGGGGGAGTCATGGAATCCCAGCGGACCAGTCCCTGTTCGAGATCATCGCGAGAATAGCCGACGATCGTCAAGAACTCATCATTGGCTTCCAGAATATGTCCCGACGTCTCGGCGACGATGATGCCGATGATATCCGACTCGACCAGCCGCCGAAGCCGGAGATCGCTGATTCGCAGCGCGGCCTCGGCTTTGAGGCGTTCGGTTACATCGCGGAGAAAGACGGCGAATGCGGTTGCCCCCTGCAACGGGATCGGCTGCATCGTCGTTTCGGCGATGAATCGATCGCCATTCTTACGGAGCATCGGCGATTCGACGCGTCGTCCCAGCAGCGAACCCTCTTCTTGGCGCTGGCCGTATCGCGAGACATTGCTTCGCTGTCGATCGCGATCGTCTTCGGAGGCGCAAAGCGTGGCAAGTTCTTTGCCGAGAACTTCCTGACGGCGGTATCCGAACTGGCGTTCCGCCGCCTTGTTGAATTCGACGATCTTGCCGTCCTGATTGATGATGATCATGCAGTCGAGTGCAGCTTCGAAAATCGCACGGGTGAGTGCTTCGCTGTCGTGGAGCGCCGCACGGGCCTGATGTTCGGGGGTGACGTCCCAGAACATCCCCTGGATGCCGATGATCTCACCTTGAGCGTCACGGATGGGGGCCTTCAGCACGTGGACGTGCCGAACGACACCATCCGGCTGACGATTCTCTTCGACGGTTTCGAACACCTGACCGTTGTTGATCACATGCAGATCGTCCTCGCGATATTTGGCGGCGAGTTCGGCCGGAAAAAAATCAAAGTCGGTCTTGCCGACCAGCTCTTTCGGAAACAGGCAGACCTGTTCGCAAAATCGGCGATTCGCAAAAACGAACCGCCCTTCGCGGTCTTTCGCAAAGACGTTCAGCGGCAAACTCTCGACCAGCGACTGATATCGCGCCTCGGTTTCGCGGCGAAGATGCTCGGACTTGATGCGATCGGTGACGTCGTCGATGACGGCGAAAACCAGGAGTCCGTCGGACGTCTGCAAAGGGTGTACGCCGACGTCGACGGGAAATTCTTCACCGGTTTTCTTGCGGCCGACGATCGTTCCGTCGGATCGCAGCACGCGGGCCGAGGGGTTTGAAAAAAAAGCGGTGCGCAACTGTGGATGCCTTGCGTGAAATCGATCGGGAATCAGCAGTTCGACCGGTTGATTTACGAGTTCGTCGCGCCGGTAACCGAACAATCGTTCCACGGGTGAGTTGACAACGACCAGTTGCCCCGACACATTGATCACAATGACAGCATGCGGATCGGCCTCGGCCATAATCTGCAACTCAGCCAAAGTGAGTTGCCCCGTTGCCAGACGTAGAGGAGTCTCGGACATACGAGATGTACCTGTCGCCAATGAAGAGATATGCGGCCGACGTTGTGTCTATGAATAAGATATTGAAGATTCTGAGGCGTTACAACGACCTACGTCTCTTTCAGCTTACTTCACGACACAGCATCTGACAACGAAGAATGGTGCAATACGTCAACAAGACGAGGAACAATGAACTCTACATCGACAGAATATGCATTCGACCTTATCGTCATTGGCAGCGGTCCCGGCGGCGAAGGGGCGGCCATGCAGGCCGTCAAACAGGGCCGCCGCGTCGCCGTCGTCGAACGATTTTCTCAAATCGGCGGCGGGTGCACGCATTGGGGGACGATTCCCAGCAAGTCGTTGCGATTCTCGATTTTTCAGATGACCGAAGCGAACGCCAACCCGCTGTTTCGCGAGGCGGGCGTGCATCTCAATCTCAGTTTCGCTGAACTGCGGAAACGAGCGGAGAGTGTTATCTCGCATCAGGTCGAGATGCGGAACGGGTTTTACGTCCGCAACAACGTTCCCGTCTTGCATGGCAGCGGCCGACTGATCGATGAACACACCGTCGAACTCGAAGATCCCTCCGGCAAAGTCAAACGGCTCACAACCGCCGGCATCATCATCGCCGCCGGTTCGCGACCCTACCGCAGTCCCGATGTCGACTTTTCTCATCCGCGGATTTTCGACAGCGACACGATCTTGACGCTCGAACAGACGCCGCGCTCGATCACCGTTTACGGTGCGGGTGTCGTCGGCTGTGAATATGCATCGATGTTTCGCAACCTCGGCTGTAAGGTCGATCTCGTCAATTCGCGCGACCGGCTGCTCGATTTTCTCGACGACGAAATCACCGATGCACTCAGTTACCATTTACGCGACCGCGGTATGATCATCCGGCATCGCGAAGAATATTCGTGCGTCGAGGGAACGAAAAACGGCGTCATTCTACAGCTTAAGTCGGGGAAGAAGATTCACTCCGATTGTCTGTTGTGGGCCTCCGGAAGAACGGGAAATTCCGACCGACTGGGATTGGAAAACGTCGGACTGGTACCCAACCAGCGCGGACAGCTCGATGTGAACGAAGACTTTCAGACCAAAATCCCCTCGATCTACGCCGTCGGCGACATCATCGGTTTCCCCGCGCTGGCATCGGCGGCGTATGTGCAGGGGCGTTATGCGGCGTTACATGTGCTGACGGGGCAGTGCGACCGGTCGCTTGTACGGGAAATCCCGACGGGGATTTACACGTCTCCCGAGATCAGTTCCGTCGGCAAGACCGAACGACAATTGACCGAAGCGCACATTCCCTATGAGGTCGGGCACGCCCAGTTCAAGCATCTCGCGCGGGCACAAATCACAGGACGCAACGTCGGCATGCTCAAGCTGTTGTTTCACCGCGAAACTCTGGAAATCCTTGGCGTGCATTGCTTCGGCGACAACGCCGCCGAGATCGTGCACATCGGCCAGGCGATCATGTCGCAACCGGGTCAAGCGAATTCGCTGTTGTACTTCATCAACACGACGTTCAACTATCCGACAATGGCCGAGGCCTACCGTGTCGCCGCATTTAATGGCTACAACCGCGTGCGCTGATTGTCATGGTTTTCTCCCGCTCTCTCTGGGAGAAGGGCTCTTTACTCCCACGGTTCGACATGTTCCGGGATATCCGTGAAACCGAACAGCTTGACCGCGTTGTCGCGGAAAATCTTTCGTTTGTCGGCATCCGACAGGTTGGCGTGTTCGATGCGGATGCGGTGCATCGACGTATGGTACAGCGGCGTATCGGTCCCGAAGAGGATGCGGTCGGCACCGACTTCACTCACCCCCCATTCGATGATTTTCGGCAAAATCGACATCATGCTCGATGTGTCGGCGTAGACGTTTTCCTTCTTGCTCATCTGAATCGCGCGGATTTGATGGGTGTAATCGCGATCCCAGCCACACCCGATGTGGGCAAGAATCAGCTGCATCTCGGGGTACGCATTCGCGAAGGGAATAAAATCCTCGGGCAGACTGTTCTGCTCGCCGCTGTGTGTGAGTACGATCGCCTTGTGTTTCGCGGCGAGTTCGAACATCGGCTCGCCGAATTCAACGATGGGATAGCCATGTTCTTCAGGATGAATCTTGATGCCGACGCATTGCGGCTGCGAAAGCATTTCATCCGCCTGGCGGTAGGTTTCCGGCCGGCGCGGATCGATGACGACGTATTGCTTGATGCCGGGAGTTTCGGCGCACACACGGGCCGCTTCGATGTTTCCTGCGACGGCATCGGCTTTGAAGCGGGGCAGCAACGCCAGCAACGGTGAGGCGATCGTCGTCAAGACATTGACGCGCCGCGCCCGTTGCACGACCTCGGCGGCATCGGCCGTCATAAACGAATCGTTGATCGCATCGGTCGGCGTTCCCCCAAGGCGCTGAATATAAGTCCCATAATGAGCATGCACGTCAACGGCAGGGCACGATCGGATCGTCATGGATCGTTACTTTCTTTCACCCTCTCCCTCCGGGAGTGATTCGGGGTGAGGGGGGCTTACGCGGTTAATTTAAGACACCTTCATCCGGTCTCGCTATGGCAGCCAGTCGGGAAGTTCTTTCTTCATCGTCGCTACGAAATTGTTAAATCGCTCGTCGCTGACGTACGCATACGGCGGCAACAGACGCAGCGGGAATTCGGGAATGTGGATCTTTGTAAACATCTTGTCGTAAGCGCCGTCGATGTGAGCCGAGTCTCCGACGGCATCGAACAGAATCTGATGGAACTTGCGGACTTCGCGATGGAATTTCGTCAGCGTCTTCAAATCTTGTTTTTTACCCGCCTCGAACAACTCATTAAGTTTCGGCCAGCTTGTGACCAGCGAAGCGAGAATGCCGCATTCGCCGAACTGCGAGCCGAACGCATACGCGGTCTCGGTGATGAAGTGCTGCATTTCGGGGACGGCGTCGATCAACTCCTGAATCACCCCCATATTGTCGGTGCTGTTTTTGGTGGCGACGAAATTGGGATGTTCCTGTGCCAGGCGGGCGTATTCTTGCGGCGTAACCAGTCGTTTGGTGCGCATCAGGTTGTAGTGCAAAAACTGGCAATCGGTGAACTTGCCGCATACCTGACGGAAGAACTCGAAAAGTTCTGTATCGTTCAGCGCTCCCCAGCTTGGCAGAGAAATCTGAAAACGGCGGATTCCCAGTTGCCGACAGCGCTCGATGCGTTCAATGATCGTCGGCAGCGACAGGTTGATCACTCCGACCATCGGCTCGGCATCGCCATCGCGCATCTCTTCGTTGAAGACGTTTACGATGGTATCGAACAATCGTTCGCTGACGGCGTAACCTTCGCCCGCTGTCCCGAAAATGTAAACATGTTTCGTCTCTTTAAGGGCGTGCCGGACTTCCTTACGGAAGATTTCCTCGGCGAATTCACCTTTTTCGTTCCAGGGAATTTCGCACGTTGCCATAATGCAACTGGGGTATCGTTTCATTGGAGTGGTCCTATCAATGTATGTTCTTAACTCCCTCTCTCTTTGGGAGAGGGTCGGGGTGAGGGTGTCTTTATTCTTCTCTTCAAGAACCCTCGCATGCACTTTGGGCTGGCTGCCATTAGTTGACTTTGAGTCGCACACAGCGGATCCCTTTGCCGCCGGGCTGGATGCACCATAATACTAAGAAGAGCGTTCCATCCGCCAGTACAGCGAGGGACGGTTCGCCGAATGAAAAGTCGGTCCACTCGGCGTGATCGCCCGAACTTCCCGATCGTGTCGTCGTCGGCGCTTGCCAGCCGATTGCCTGACCGACGATGTGAAAGGTTTCTTCCGTCGGCTCAGCGAGCGCCAGCCAGACCCCGGGCGTGCCGTGCTTGCGCTGATTGTACGCAAACCAGATTTGACTCCCCGTTGCGCGACAAAGGGCCGTCGATTGTCCCATTGTCCCTGTCGATCGCGTTGGCGACCACGTTGTACCGTCGTCGCACGAAACGGCGTAGGCGTTGGGATATTCGTCATGTCCGGCGAGATCGATATGCCAGCCGGTGCCGACGAGTCGACCGTCGTCGAGTTGTGCGACCCACGCTTCGGCACCCCCGGTGTTTTCTTCGGTGAAGGTGAGCATCGCGGCGTGTTGCCAATTCTGCCCGCGGTCGTCGCTGCACATCACAATCACATGTCGCGTTTCAACATGCTCAGCGGGATCGAACGTGCGATAGGGTGAATAGACGGCGAGCCAGCGACCGGATTGCGTCACGCAGATCGGTCCGGGGGCTTCCGCCGCACCGGCGATCGGCATCGCGAAGGGATGCGGTTCGCTCCACGATTTTCCCGCATCGCTCGACGTGGCCCAGATGAGTTCGTTCTGCTTGAGCCCTTGCGAGGCATCGCTCCAGAACGATTCTCCCGGTTGGTCGATCGGCGTCCGCGTGCCGAACAGATACAAATTCCCTGCCGCATCGCGACTCAACGCGACAAACATCGACCAGCGCGCGGCGAGATGCGGCCAGATCGCCGTTGGTTCCTGCCAGGTGAGACCGTCGTCGTTCGATTTCGAAAGATGCGGTTGAAAATCGTTCACGCCGAGCGCCGACTGCCGCATGAAACTGCACAGCAACGTGCCATCGTCGAGCCGCACAAGTCGCGGTCCGACGGCAATACGGGGATCGATGGGACCGGCTTTCGTCACCCAGCCTTCATGAAGTGTTTCGAAAGGCATAAAAGACCTTTGTAACGACTTATTTCTGATCCACGGCTCTCGCCCGGGGAGGTTGATTCGGAAGACTCAGTATGACGATGACCATCGCTGAAACGAGAAATGCCAACGCGAGCCAGAAGCTCGCACGGTAACCGTATTCATCAGAAACATTGCCGTACAACACCGCCACAAATCCAAGCACGGCAGGGAAGAGTCCGGTATAGGCCGAATACTGGCGCACGTTTTCGCGAGGGGCACAAGAGACGATATAATTCATAAAGTACAAATAGAAGAGTTCTCCTGCACCAAGAAAACCAAAGGCCAGAAGATACAACTTACCCGGAATAAACAATGCCCAGATCATGCCGACAAGGCATGTTCCCGTGGTCAACAATAAAGGGACTTTGGCATGAAATCGAACCATCAACATCCCCAGCAGAAAACCATACGCGCACTTGCATCCGAATCGTAACGCCATCTTGGCACCGGTGTAGTTGTCAGCCGGTTCGCCGGTGACATCGGTGATGTACAATCCCAGGTTTGGCATGATGTAACTGCACCCGGCATAGGTCAGCAGAAATGCCGCGAGCGTTAAGAGAATCAAATGATTGCTCAGGTAACCGGTCATTCCTTGCAGATTCTGTTTGAATGACAGTCGTTCGAGATGCGCCTCGCGCGGAGGAACGGTGACGCCGAGGGACGTGACGATCAGCATCAGCAGTAACGGACCGGTCACGCCGAAGATCGTCATGTAGTTCCAGGGTGACGACATCGGATCAAAAACTTTCTCACCGAGAAAATTCCCGCTGAGAATAAGATCGGAAAGCAGCGAGCCAAGTACGGCGAACATCGGTCCGATACCGAACGCCAGACTCAGCGTTCGTCCCCGGCGACGAGGACTCATCCCCTGACGGAGAACTTCCCACATGCACATCGTCAGAACCCCGCCGACGATTCCATTGAACGCGGCATGGGTTACAAGACCCCATAACAGAAAGTCTTTCGACGGAGTGAAGAACAAAGCGGCGATGATCAACCCCAGTGTTCCCATCACGAGATAAGAACCGATCAGCAGCGGACGGAGAAATCGAGTCGAGGTGAACGACCAGGCGACGATAACAGGGAGCGGCAACACCCAGGCATTCACCGCCGCGGGCAGATTGGCCATCTTATCGTTGAATTCGTACGCCTTAAGAATATCGGCGTGCAACACCCCGACGTACGAGACCGGCGCGATGAAATACATCGTCGACCAGTTGATGATGTAGACGAGCGAGTTCCGCCGTTGCAGATCTTCAGAGAGCGGGCAGACGTCTTTGTCGTCCGCAGTGCCGGCCGATTCATCCGGAGTACGTTCGCTCTGATCAGCTGCTTTTGACGACGTCACGGCGAAATTTTCCCGCAGAGATAGACCCGGCACGAGAACTCGGTATCACGTCAGTCTACGGTAACAGATCGTGCAGAGAGTGTAAAACAGATGGACAGAAAACGCAGGACGAGGGTGCATCTGTGACATGGTTGGCTTCCCTGTTTTCCGGCCCAAAGGGCCAGTACATTATCCAGCCCGGTCCGCAGGGCCGGGGAGGAGAAGGTTACAAGGAAATTCTCTTCAGGCCCAACGGGCCGGCCATTTATCTTTGCGATCTGTGATGAGCTAAGAAGAGTGACGAACTGTCGGCCCGTTGGGCCTTCAAGCCGACATTTCCCATATGGGTTGAGCCGGGAGACACTCCAGGCTCGCAATGGATCGC
>JAQCEJ010000106.1 GCA_027618475.1 Planctomycetota bacterium
GCCGTCGGTCGGAGACCACATTCAGGAACGTTTTATAAAAACGCTCGCCGTAAACCGTATTCTGGATCTGGCACCGAAAGTTCTTGCCGATGCGAAAGATGGTAAGAGCGATTCCGAGAATATTAAGAGTCTTCAGCAGGAAGTGACCGAATACCTGAATGAAACCGCCGGTTCGAGCGTCGATCTTCCCCCCTGGCTAAGGCAACTCGAACATGCCGTTCAACAGGCGGAAGACATTCTCAGCCTCGAGATATTCGGCGGCGACCGGGATATTCTTCTTCCGCCGATTAATGTGAATTTGCGCGATATGCGAATGCAACTTCGAACCTGGTCGCAATCGCTGCTGGGACGCAAGAAGGATTCGGACTGATTCACCCGCGTTTCCAAACGCGATGCGGCTGCCCGAAGAGCCAGAAGCGGTCGACTGCGTCTCGGCTTCCTGACGAATTACTCCCGTCGTTACAGCGAGCGAAACGTCCAGTACGCGACAAATGACATCGCGATGACGGTGTATAGAAAAAACGACGATAACATCTTTCCGATCGCACGGCCGGCCTGGACATCCTCGGCATCGAAAAAATCGAGATCCTGATTGTCGAAATGATATTCGATCGTTGGTGCGGCGTGCCCGTGCGTATCGTGACCTTCCGATGTTGCGACCGTGGCGGTTTCTGTCATTGTCATACTATCCTTTGAAGTTCTGTGCGAGACACATGATTGATCGTCCGATTATAATTGACGCAACTGACGTCTGGAACCGAAGTTTACACCGGAAATCGTTCAAAATTGTCGGATTTGTGTGGCGTGACGACTCGAACGACGTCCGATTTTATGATCTCGACGGCGAAAGCAATTCGACTAAGAGGTTGTCTCCGGGATAGGGATGTCCTTTGTGCTGACGATAGCCTTCGCCGTATTTAGTCCCGATTTGTGAACCACGTTGGGCACTCCAGCGTTCGCATTTCTGAAGGTATTCGTCGATACCGTGCTGCTTGCGGAGCCAGTTTCGTTGGCTTTCGTGGCAGGCGAGCATTTTCTGCTTCAGGTCGAACGTTTCCGAAATATCGACGATGAATTCGGGTTCGATCTCTTCCCCGAAATGACCGATCCCTTCGATCGGGTCGACATAATAAAGATAGGGGATGTGATCGAGTGGCGATGCAGGATGCGGCTGATTCGTCGTATAATTCGGCACGGCGGCATTAAAACAGGCATCACGAACCAGCCGACTGGTAAATTCGTGATCGCTCATATAATCGGTCGCCGGGGCTGTCAACACGATGTCAGGCTTTGTTTTACGGACGATTTCGGTGACTCGGCGACGGCTGTCGTTGTCGACGACGATCGCCAGATCGAGAAACTCGAGGCAGTAGCAGTCTGCCCCGAGCAAATCAGCCGCATTTTTTGCCTCCTGACGTCGAACGCGGGCAATGTCGAGCGGTCCCATTTCGGCGCTTCCGCAGTCACCGGCGGTCATCGTGGCAATCGAAATGGGGCAGCCGAGTTGTTTCAATCGGACGAGTGTACCGGCGCATTGAAATTCCACATCGTCGGGATGGGCGTGAATCGCAAGAATTCGAGGTGTTTTATTTCTTTCGGGCATTGAATTCCCCTGTCATTTCGTATTTGATAGACTGTAAACCAGCCGATGCCGTACGTTCCCACTTAGCTTAAGCCGGTCAACCAGGGTCCAGGTATTGCGGAGTACTGTACTGTATGTCTGTGCTCTTCATGCCAGTCGCCGTTCAGGCAACGTCGAACCAACCGATCATGCTAAACAACTGCCGCGACACTTTCCAGATGCCCGGCTGTTGGAATCAAAAAAATCATAGCGCAAAGTGAAGAATGAAGGCAGCCGGTGACGAAAAGAGAAGACATTTTTCCAACGCGGGGCGATGGTCTGTTCGTAAGAAGGCAATAAACGATTTCCGAATTCCAGGCGGTGACGATACCTCCGCCGAACTGTAACACATTACGCATTGAGTTAACCGATGGCTACTGAGACGATTTCACGCACGAAGACTCCCCAGTCCGCAACCTACTTACGTCGTACAAAAATTCCGACGCTGCTCTTTCCAACGGCTCCTGATGTCGATCGACATGTCGCGCTGGTGATCGAAAGCCTGATTCGCGAGAATAATTCCGCCGGCCTTCCGACCGTATTGGGACTCGCGACCGGTTCGACCCCGATCGGCGTGTACCGCGAGTTGATTCGCCTGCATCGCGAAGAAGATCTCGATTTCTCTCAGGTTGTGACGTTCAACCTCGATGAATACTGGCCCATGGATCCCGGCTCGATCCACAGTTACCACCGATTCATGCATGAGCATCTGTTCGACCACATCAACATCGATCCGCGGAATATCCATATTCCATCCGGCACGGTTGCCGAAGCCGATCTTGATGCCTACTGCGACGATTACGAACGGCAGATCGAAAAAGCGGGGGGAATCGACTTGCAGATTCTCGGGATCGGACGCACAGGGCATATCGGATTCAATGAACCGGGAAGCCCCCGCAACAGCCGCACCCGCATTGTTCAACTCGACCCCGTGACCCGTCGTGATGCGGCCAGCGACTTCTTTGGTGAAGAAAACGTCCCCTTCGAAGCGATGACGATGGGGGTCGGCACGATTCTTTCGGCCCGCAAGATCATCATCATGGCACTCGGCGAACACAAGGCAAATATCGTTCGCCGGGCCGTGGAAGGTGAAATCTCTCCGGACGTCACGGCGAGCTTCCTGCAGTCGCACCCGCATTGTATTTTCACCGTCGACGATGCGGCCGCCGGAAATCTGACTTCGGTGAGCACCCCCTGGCTGGTCGGTCACGTCAATTGGACGGGCGAAATGGAGAGGAAAGCGGTCATCTGGCTTTCGCAACGGCTCAACAAACCGCTGCTCAAACTCGAAAACCGCGATTTCCTTGACAACCATCTGCACGAACTTCTGCACGACCGTGGTCCGATCGATGCCATTCGCCAGCGCGTTTTTCAAGACTTGCTCGCCGGTATCTGTACCCAACCCGCTGGAACCGAATCTCAACGCGTCATTCTTTTCAGTCCCCACCCCGACGATGACGTTATTTCGATGGGGGGCACCATGATTTCCCTGGCTGATCAGGGACACGACGTCCGCGTCGCCTACATGACCAGCGGCAATATCGCCGTCTTCGATCACGATGCCCTGCGGCATATCGATTTCGTCGAAGAATATCAGGAGACCTTCGGCCCGGCATCTCCCGAAGAAAAGGCCGTGTGCCAGCGGATGCGAGCGGCGATCGCGGCGAAAAGCCCCGGCGATCCCGATTCCGACGAAGTCCTCAACGTCAAAGGACTGATCCGCAAAACCGAAGCCGCTGCTGCTGCCGCGACCGCCGGCGTTCCTCCCGAGAAGCTCTATTTTCTCGATCTGCCATTCTATCGCACGGGCAAGGTTTCGAAACGACCGATCGGCGAAGAAGACGTCCGCATTATTGCCGACTTGCTTCGCGAGACGAATCCCGGCCAGATTTATGTCGCCGGCGACTTGTCCGATCCGCACGGAACGCACCGCATGTGCGCCCGGGCGATCATTTTGGCGCTCGATCTTGTTGCGAAAGAGGGGATCAAACCCGAAGTCTGGCTCTATCGCGGTGCGTGGGAAGAATACGAGCCGCACGAAATCGACCGGGTCGTGCCGCTCAGCCCCGAAACGACGCTCCGTAAACGTGACGCAATCTTCAAGCACGAGTCGCAAAAAGACCGGGCGCTCTACCCCGGAAGCGACGAACGCGAGTTCTGGGTGCGTGCCGACGCCCGCACGCGCAACACCGCAAGAATCTACAACGAACTCGGCCTGCCGGAGTTCTTCGCGCTGGAAGGCTTCAAGCGGTTTCTTGGCCAGTTGCTCTAGTATGAAGACGCCTGGTTCCCCAGCTATACTCGGGAACGCAAGTCATAAAAGTTCCTCTTCGCCGATGCCAAGAAGAGCAGCACATCACACCGCCGATACACCTCAAGAAAACCAAACCCCATGAACATCACCAAAGTCCAAACGTACGCCGTCGAAATTCCGGTCAAACCCGAACTACAGATTACGTCGTCGCTGGGACAGCATACGATTTCGCGTTACGTCATCGTTCGCATCACCACCGATAACGGCATCGAAGGGGTTGGCGAAGCGACGGTCATGCCTCGCTGGAGCGGCGAAACGGTCTGGGGCTGCAAGGCTCTGATCGACAATGTTTACGCGCCGTTACTGGTCGGTTGCGATCCGCACGACATCGCCGAGATCGACCATCGGATGGAAAAAGCTGCCGCCGACAACTGGTTCGCCAAGTCCGCCGTCGAAATGGCGTGCTGGGACATTCAAGGCAAAGAAGCGGGCAAGCCGGTCTACGAACTACTGGGCGGGGCGGTCCGCGACCGCAAGATTCGCTGCCGGTTTTCGATGAGCGCCTACAAGCCCGACCGCGCTCGTCAGCGGGCCCAGGAACTGATCGACGCCGGATTCACGACGATCAAGATCAAAGTCACCGGGGATGTGCCGTCGGACGTCGAACGCGTGCAGGCTGTTCGCGAGGTCATCGGGCCCAAGATTCCGATCGTGATCGATGCCAATTGCGGTTATCAGGCCGACGGTGCGATTGAAGCGGGTCAGAAAATGGCCGACCTCAACGTCGTATTGTTCGAACAGCCGACGCCTCAGGGTGACTTTGCGGGGATGGCGAAAGTCCGCCAGAACATCGGCTTCGAAGTGATGGCCGACGACGCAGTCTTTGACATGCACGACGCGGTCAACTGTGTGAGAGCCGATGCCTGCCAGGTGATCAGCGTCTATCCCGGTAAGAACGGCGGCATCTCACGCACGAAAGCAATCGTCGACTATTGCGAACAGAACGGCATCGCCTGCAGCATGGGATCGAATCTCGAATGGGATCTCGCCACCGCGGCTATGTGCCATCTCGTCGTCGCCTGCAAGAACCTGCAGATCGAAAAATACCCTGGCGACATTCTTGGCCCGTCGTATCACGCCTTCTCGATCGCGAAAAACCCAATTGTGATCGACGGCCCCTTTGTCACCGTCACCGACCGTCCGGGTTTGGGAGTGGACGTCGATTGGAATGTCGTCGAGAAGAATCTCTTCATAAAATGAGGACTTCTTCCTCGTTCCCAAGCTCCGCTTCGCTGAGCGTGAAGAGACCGGTGTGTCTCTCAACAACGACTGATGAAGACGAGCGGGCGACGGCAAAGAAAGTACGAGGGAAGCGGAGCTTCCAAGACTTTTGTTACCAAGCGGGAGCTTGGTAACAAGGGGAAACGGATTTTTGAATGAGAGCGCAACTCACGACTTTCGAGTTCCCATGACGTTCACGCCGCTGCCGATCAGCAGGTTTTTTTCGTATGTCCAGCGGTAGAATGTCCCCCTTTTTTCGGGAGGCAGCACGACGAGATTTTCATATCCCGCCTCACGATACCACTCGAATAATTCATCCACGGTGTGATGGTGCTGATACTGCGGGGCGAACCAGTCGAATGTGTCGCAGACGCGGTTTTCATAATTCGGGTGATTGCTGAAGTTCACAATCTTATTTAATGTCTGCTTCATGATCGGCACACCGCCGAGAAACGCGCCGATGCGACACCAGCGTTCGAGTTTTTCCGGCGGCATGTTCATCGTTCGTTTGCGAATCGCCGTGTTGAGCCACTCCTGCCAGAACTGATTTTTACGATAAAGCCACACGGCGAGTTTCCCGCCGGGCTTGACCATCTTCGCGACGGTATCGAACACCGCGCGGGTATTGACGTCGTGATGCATCACGCCGATGGAAAAGGCATAATCGAACGATGCCGGCGGAAACGGCAGCTTTTTCAAGTCCGCTTGCACGAACGAAACCTGTTCAAGATCGGCGCACAAGTTTGCGGCCTTGTCGACGGCATGGGTATGATCGGCACCAACGACGATCCCCCCTGCTCCACCGACGATCTTGCTGTAGCGTCCCCCGCCGCAACCGGCGTCGAGGACGAGTTTGCCAGCCAGTTCATCGAGCGAAAATCCGGTCTTGGCCTGAAAGGTGGCCCGGTCTTCATCGGCATGGGCCACCTCGTAGCGGTTCCATTGCAAACCAAAACTTTCGAGATGGGCCGATTCGACAAATCGCGGAATCCCCTCGCGAAAGTTGATCGACAACGCACACCTCGGACACCACAACAGCCCGGCGACCCGCTCGTCATTCATAACGAGACCGCACGTCGGGCAGAGGAAAGTAACCGGTGATGTCATGCTCATTCTCCCTCTCCCGCCGGGAGAGGGCTGGGGTGAGGGTGCCTTTCAAAAATGTCGAATATCGCAGCTTGAGTGACGATTTAATGACGCAGCACGAAATCCGATGCACGACGAATTCGTCATTGGGGCTCTGACCGTTCGCGAATCCAGTCGGTGTGAAATTTCTCGCCGCGCGGCTTGTCGGTTCGTTCGTAGGTGTGGGCTCCGAAATAGTCTCGCTGGGCCTGCAGCAAGTTTGCGGGCAAGCGGGCTTGTCGATATCCGTCGTAGTAACTGAGAGCCGCGCTGAAGACCGGGACGGGCAATCCGAGTTGCACCGAAGTCGAAATCACCCGGCGCCAGCTGGGTTGTGCCTTGTCGACCGCCGCGTGGAAGAAATCGTCGAGCAGCAGGTTTTCGAGTTTCGGGTTTTTGTCGAATGCGGTTTTGATATCACCGAGAAACCGCGAACGGATGATGCAGCCGCCACGCCACAATAGTGCGATGTTGCCGTTGTTGAGTTCCCACCCGAACTCGCGTGCCGCGGCATCGAGTTGCACATATCCTTGTGCATAACTGCACAGTTTCGAGGCATACAGGGCCTGCCGCACATCTTCGATGAACTGTTTCTTATCGCCGTCGAATGTGATCGGCGGACCGGTCAGGACTTTCGATGCCCGCAACCGGTCGTCTTTCTGGGCCGAAAGGCAACGGGCGTAAACGGCTTCGGTGATTAAAGTCGTCGGCACGCCGAGATCGAGAGCGTGCTGGCTCATCCATTTGCCGGTCCCTTTCTGCTGGGCGGTGTCGAGAATCAAGTCGACTAGATCTTTGCCTGTCGCTGCGTCCTTCACCGAAAAGATATCGCGGGTGATTTCGATGAGATAACTTTCGAGTTCGCCACGGTTCCATTCGGCGAAGACATCGTACAATTCCGCATTCGTCAAGCCGAGGACGTTCTTGAGTATAAAATACGCTTCGCAGATGAGTTGCATGTCGCCGTATTCGATGCCGTTGTGCACCATCTTCACGTAGTGCCCTGCTCCGGCGGGGCCGACCCAGTCGCAACACGGAATATCGTTCTTCTCGCCGACCTTCGCACTGATCGATTGCAGAATGTCTTTGACGAACGGCCAGGCTTCGGGGTGTCCCCCCGGCATGATGCTCGGGCCTTTGAGCGCCCCTTCTTCTCCTCCCGAAACGCCGGTGCCGATAAAGCGGAAGCCTTCTTTTTCCAGTTCCACATGCCGGCGGTTCGTGTCGCGGAAGTCGGAATTCCCGCCGTCGATGAGGATGTCACCTTTCGAGAGCAGCGGCTTGAGTTGATCGATCACCGCATCGACCGGCACGCCGGCCTTAACCATGATCATCACGCGCCGGGGCGACTTCAGGCTTGATACGAACTCTTCGAGGGTATGGTAACCGTTGATGCGTTCGGTCGTTCCTGCGTGAACTTTATCGACGGGTTCGTTTTTCAGTCCGCCAACGAATTCATCGGTGACCGATATCGTGCGATTGTAAACGCCGACGGAAAAACCATGATTGGCCATATTCAAGACCAGATTCTGCCCCATTACCGCCAGGCCGATAAGGCCGATATCGTGTTGTGACATTGCGAGTAGTCCTGTAGTTAAACGAGTGAAATGAATTTCTTAGCATAGAGGCACAGGGGAAAAATGTCGAATGCCGAAATCCGAATGTCGAATCAATGACAAAGCACAAATGACGAATGCGTTCGACGTTTCGTGCTTCGCCATTTGGATTTGATTCGTCATTCGAGCTTAGACATTCGACATTTTCCTCCGGTGCCTCCGTGGTGAATTATTATTTTTTCCACGGCGGGTGTTCAGGGAGATACCGGTCGAACTCGGCGATCAGCTGCGCTTCGTAGTCCCCTGCGTATGTACCTGAGAAAAAACGAGCGCAGGCTTCGTTAATGAACCGATCCCAACTTTTTTCTTCATGGCCGGGATTGATCGGGTAGAACATCACGCCGACTGATTTCGCGGCTTTCATATCGCCGGGGGCGTCGCCGATCATCAGCACTTTATCTTTTGCGTACCCCTTTTTCTGTGCCTCAGTGAGGATCTCGGCTTTGCTGCCGACTTCCTGTCCGCAGATGGCGGAGACGAAACCGTCGATTTTGTGTTCCTGCCATTCTTTGTTAAGGGCCGGCGTCGGCGTCGCCGAGCAGACGATAAGATCGGCCTTGCCGGTCATTTTTTGCAGGCTTTCAGCAACACCGGGAAACGGAGGGACGCCGTGTACCGTTTCTTTAATGGTGGCATCGACCGCCGCCGACCAATCGGCCGCACGGATGAGATCAGCGTCATTCGTTTTGTCGGCTTCGGCACGAACGGTGCCGCTGCTGAGTTTTGTTTCGCGTTTGACCCAGTCGCGGACCGATTGCAGCCTGGGAATCGCCGCCTTGCGGGCGATGACTTCGGCCCGCTGTTCGAGCAGGTCGAGCGCGAGCAGATACGCCGGAAAGCGATTCGCTCCGCGTGTTTTCGAGTACAAATTGGTGAACTCGCACGCTTCGCGGGCGTACTTCGAAATCGGCTGCAAGCCCATAAACTTTATGAAATTGGGAATGAAACATTCCTTGTGCTTGATCTCCATCGAATCGAACGCACAGCCGTCCGAATCGATGGCGACAAGAAAGTCGTGTTGTTTCTGCATATCTGTTAACGGGTTTTCGGCCACGTGATCGTGCTCCTTGACGTATTAACGTCGACTTTTCTATCGAAGTCTATCAATGTCTAACCGAATCTAGCGGAGTATAGTCAATTTCGGCTAGATTTTGTTAGACATCGCAAGACATAGGCGAAATGTCTGATTTTTTGGTGCTTACGGACTAAACGGGTTGAGGTTACCACTTACCGATCCGCCTGCGGTACGTACTTCGGCAACTTTTGGTTGGCGAAGATCTTCATCAATTTTGCCGTGCGGATGCGGCCGTCGATCAGCGGGACGCTCACCCAGTCGTCACCGATCAGCGGACGGGCGTATTTGATGAAGTCGTCGGTCACGTCGGTGCCGCAATCGGTGATCCAGTTCGCAGGGAACTTGCGGTCTTTCTCGGCGACCTCGGCGAGCGGGGCTTTGTCGTAGCGGGGTTGATAATTGTTCCAGTCGGCACGCAGAATCGTCGCCATGTAGCCATGTTCGCCGGCGGCAGCAAGCAGAGCGGCTTTCTGGCCGACGTAGTAGGCTTCTTCGAGGTCGACGGTGCTCGCCGAGACCATGTCGTGTCGCTGGTGCGTACCGGGGACATTGCAGCGGGCGGAACCTTTGACCGCGAGTCCTTTGTCATTCAAGTAATTCGTGACGACCTGGGCGATCGTCGTGCTCGATGAACTGAACTGCGGATGTCCGAAACTGTCGTACCGCACCGTCACGAGTTTTTGTGCAATCAACTCTTCGCTCATCACGTCGAGCAGACCTTCGCTGAGAACGACGATGCAGCGGCCGCGTTGTTTCAACATTTCGTTGACATTATGGTGAATCTGTTCGAGCGTTGTTTTTCGCTCGGCGAGATAAATCTGCAACGGCATTTCGCGTTTCGGGTCGGCTAATCTTGCAGCGGCGGGGATATAACCGATTTTTCGACCCATCGCCTGCAAAACAAGCACAGGGTCGGCCGGGCAGCTTCCTTCGTTCTCTTCGTTGGCAAGCTGGACATAATGTGTCCAATAGCGGGCGGTGGAACCGTAACCCGGCGTGTGGTCGACGAGCTTGAATTCGCTGTCGCCGACATCGTTGTCGATGGTCTTCGGTCCGCCGATGCCGCAGACGTCGACGCCACGTTCGCGGGCGAGAGTGGCTATTTTGTTGGCGGTGTCCATCGAATCGTTACCGCCGATGTAGCAGAAATAGCCGACGTTGTGGGCTTTGAGAATTTCGATCACACGGTCGAAATCTTCGGTTTGATTGCTCTTCAGTTTATAACGGCAGGTGCCGATCGATCCTGCTGCCGGAGAGGTGCGCAGCAGCGCAATTTCTTCGGGAGACTGTGCGGTCAGATCGATGAGTTCTTCCTTAAGCACTCCTTCAATGCCGTGCCAGCCGCCGTACACCGTGCCGATTTCGGACATCTGCCGGGCGGTTTCGATGATGCCGCGCAGCGTATTGTTGATGACGGGGGACGGCCCACCTGACTGGGCGACGATCATATTTTTCGGACTGGCCACGGGCGGAAATCCTTCACGGTGGTACAAATTGACTCTCGACGGTTTTCGAGCGATTTTGCAACGATTTCCGGTATCTTAGCGAGATTCACCGGGCAAATCAAAACCGCAGGCACGGGAAGTTTACGGCCCAAAGAAGGCCGACCGGTGACGCTATTCCGAGCGAACCGTCAGCTGAACGGTCTCTTTCTTCACGCTCACATCAACCGGCTGCGACTTGAACAGCGCTTTCAAAAGATCTTCGGTCGAAACCTGTTCGACGGAGAGCGTGACCGGCTGCGTCAAATCGATTCCCGCGTCGAGAAAGGCGTCATCGTCCCATTCGATGGCGATGCCATCGGCGATGAGTTTTTCGAGTATTGCCGAGAGGGGAGCATCGCGGACTGTCAGCGTGAAAACCTTACGAGAGATCGAACCTTTCGGAGATTTGTTCTTTCTCCCTTTTGATCCGGGCTTGATGTTTGTCAACATCGTCATCAGTTCTTCGACCGCTTCGATACGTCCTTCGACTGTGACTTCGCCGGAATCGACCTTCGCGATGGTCAGCGGGTCGGATAATCCGGCGTCGTCGAGAAGTCGTTTGATTTCATCGAGCGATTCGTTGTCCGATTTCAGCGACTTCAACGAAAAGGTGCTTTCAACGATTATCTTCTCGGGTACGGGAACAAGTTCGATCGACAAACGCTGTCCCTTAACTTTCCACTCGAATGTAAGATCGAACTGATTGAGAACGAGACTGAGTGCTTCGGTGATCGTGCACTGCGGCAGATCACCCTTCCTCCATAAGTCATGCTCGATGAGATCTGGATTCTCGATCTCGATGCGATGCCGTTGTGTCCATTCTTGGATTAAATCGCGCGGACTCTGCAGGTCGTTCCAGTCGCGACTGTATCGACCCGTCAACGACCACCCCGTCGTTTTTCGCTCAACTCCCGATCGCAGGGGGTCGAGCTCACGCGTTCGCAGTTCGATCAGCGTCCGCATCCGATCGGCGGCGGGCTTCGGAGCGATGTACACGACATTCGAGAGGAACGATACGCCCAGTGGGTGTTCCTCCGACGACAGCGTAGCGGCAATCTGTTCCAGGACATCGCGAAGTTTTGTGTTTCTGACCTGCAAAGTCAGATTCTGTTGCGGATTAACCCGGCGGTCGAGCATGATCGCCACATGAAATCGTTTACTGAGTTCTGTCAAAATCACGTGGAGATGAGACGATTCGCCGATCTCAGACGCCTGCCATGTCGCCGACAACGAGTCGGACAACGCGGCTTGATACGCCTTCCCCGTTTTCAACTCGCCGCTCGCCGTCGGTCGAGACTTTCGCGAAGCGGATTGCCCTTCGACCGTTTGTTGCGACCAACCGAAGGCGAGGGCCATCACGATCGACGCAAGTATCGCAGGAATTCGCATTGTTCGAAATGGCTTTCGTTATCAATGGCCGTCCGCGAGGCCGACATAACTGGAATTGTGATTTTTTCCGACCTTGACGTCGACAGATCGTAATGTAACGCTCGCAAAACGTTGTCGTTCGAAGCGATGTGGAAATTCATTCCGTCGCCAACGAGTGGAGAACCGAATTTCTATCATCTCTGAAAGAGGCCCTGCAATTCAAGACCATTTCGACGACATTTCTGCACGTTCAGTCTCTTTCGGCAATTTAATACTTGTGTGGAGAGTCGCGCTCGCGGATGATAAGATGAAAGGTGAGATTCACCCCACTTCTTACACGCCACCGGTTCATGGGGCGAATGACGGTGAATCAGGGACCGAGAACACATCGATTGAGGAACATTTCGCGTGATGCTTCAAACACATGCTGTCGGCATCGACCTCGGGACAACCTATTCGTGCATCGCCCATCTCAACGAACATGGCGAGCCGGTGACGATCCCGAATCAGGAGGGGGAACTGCTGACGCCATCGGTCGTGATGTTCGACGGGTCTGAGGTCGTCGTCGGGACCGAAGCCCTTCGCAACGCTATCACCCGGCCGGACCATGTCATTCAGAATTCGAAGCGATTCATTGGTGACCCGTACCGTCACTGGCTCGTCGATAACCGTCGTTTTACTCCGGTTGATATTGCCGCGTTCGTCCTCAAGAAATTAATCGCTGCCGCCGAAGAACGAATCGGCTCGATCTCGCAGGCGGTGATTACCGTGCCGGCACAGTTCAGCGATCTGCAACGGCAGGCAACGACAGAAGCCGGTTACCGCGCGGGACTCAAGCGGGTCGACATCATTAACGAACCGGTCGCCGCGGCGCTCTGTTATGTTCTCGGCAGCGCGGGACTCTGGTTCAGCGAACTTGCCGATCGTCAGCGAATTCTCGTCTACGATCTCGGCGGCGGGACGTTCGACCTTTCTCTGGTGAACTACGAACGAAACGAGGTTTCGGTGCTGGCCTCGAGCGGCGATCTGAAACTTGGCGGCATCGACTGGAACAATGCCCTGGAAACGGCGATTTCTCGACAGTTTCTTAAGGACTTTCAGGTCGATCCACGGGCCGATGCCGAAAGCCGTCAGGTGTTGTACAACGAAGTCGAGCAGGCGAAACGGAGTTTGACCGTTCGGCCGCGAACGTCGCTTGTCTGTCAGCATGCCGGTTATCGCAAGACGTATCAGGTCGAACAGCATCGTTTCGAGCGTCTGACAAAACCGTTGCTCGAACGGACCATCGACATCACGTTGCGCATGCTTCGCGAGAACAAGTTTGGGTGGGCTCATGTGGACGTTGTGCTGACGACCGGCGGAGCCTCGCGGATGCCGATGATTCGCAGCCGATTGAAGCAACTCAGCGGCCGTACGCTGAATACCTCGCTCTCACCCGATCAGTCGATTGCCCACGGAGCAACTTATTACGCCGGCATGTTACTCACAAACAGTGATTTCGCCAAATCGATTCTCAGTAAAGAAGCAACACGGCGGTTATCGAGTTTGAAGCAGCGCAGTGTTAACGCTCGCGGTCTTGGTTTTCTCGTGCGGGCCGCCGATCGCGATATCCGCATTCCGCATTACATCATTCCCGCCAACACGCAGTTGCCGGCGTCGGCGACGCAGACATACGGGACCGTCGTCCCCAATCAACGGCGTGTGAGTCTCACGGTTGTCGAAAGCGGTTTCGATGCCGATCAGCCCCCGATCGCCCTCGGTTCGTGCGTCATCGACGATTTACCGCCGAACCTCCCCGAGGGTTCGCAGATCGCCGTGACGCTCAAATACGATGCCGAAGCCCGAGTGCATGTCTCGGCGGTTGATGTCAGCAGCGGCAAGCAGGCCTCGACGGTCTTGCATCGCGACGAAAATCTCGTAACCCGCAGCGATTTTGTGCCGAACGATTTGAAAGAACTGACGGGAGAGACCGAAGAAAAACCAGAACCCGAACGACCACAGCGTCGTTCGCTTCCCAAGAAACCTTCCGGGCCAGTCAGCGACGAAGTTCCTGTTGCCTTGTGTAACGATTGCGGCGAACCCCTTGCCGCCGATGGAACGTGTGCGAAATGTCGACGTAAAGCAGCCGTCTCGGCGAATGCTTCGGCGCGTCCTCCGAACAAGAAGTCGACGAAACCGGCACCTAAAAAAGCCTCGGACGACGCTGAAGAAGAATTCTGGAAGTTCGTCGAATAAGACGAGGAGCGAGAGAGAAGTTAATCGGCAGTCGCTAGCGCTCCGCTTTGCGTCGCGGCTAACCGTTTATACTGCCCATTGACTCCCCTTCGCCGGCGCACGACAATCCCCCCTTCTGACCACTCCCCAACCCCTAACCCCCAATTTCCATCACCATGAAAATCTCCCGCATCTCCCTTTACCACGTTGCCATGCCGCTGATCTATCCCTGGCGAACGGCTTACGGCGAAGACGCCGCGATTCACGCCGTCCTTTGCCGCATCGAATCGGGTTCGCTCGACGGCTGGGGCGAGAGCGCTCCCTTTGCCGCTCCCTGTTACAGCCCCGAATGTGCAGCGGGGGTTTTCAATGTCATCAAAGACTGGCTCGCCCCGGCGGTGTTAGGACACGACCTTCAGTCCTCCGCCGACCTGCAACAACGCATGGCCATCTTCAAAGGCAACCCCTTCGCCAAAGCCGCGATTGACAATGCCTGGTGGAGCCTTCAGAGCAAAGCGACGAATACGCCGCTGCATCAATTGCTTGGTGCGACGCGCAACGAGGCGACCGTCGGTGCCGATTTCGGTGTGATGGACCACGTCAGCGAAATGCTCCCCGGCATCGCCCAGGCCGTCGCAGACGGTTTTCCTCGCATCAAACTTAAATTTCGCCCGGGGTGGGATGTCCCGATGCTTAAAGCCGTTCGCGAACAGCATCCCGATTTTACGTTTCACATCGACTGCAACAGCGGCTACCGATTGAAAGACCTCGACCTCTTCCGGCAAGTTGACGAGTTCAATCTCGCAATGATCGAACAACCGCTGCAACACGACGATCTGCTCGACCATTCCCAATTGCAGGCCGCGATCAAGACGCCGGTCTGCCTCGACGAGAGCATCACGCACCCCCGGCAAGTCGAGCAAGCGGTCGAACTGAAGAGCTGCCGTTACGTCAACATTAAGCCGGGTCGCGTTGGCGGCCTGACGAATGCCGTGGCGATTCACAACATTTGTAAAGACGCTGGCATCCCCTGCTGGGTCGGCGGCATGCTGGAAAGCGCCTGTGGCGCCGCCCACTGCGTCGCACTCGCGATGCTCGACAATTTCACCTACCCCGCTGACATTTTCCCCAGTTCAAGGTTCTACCACGAAGATCTCTCCGACCCCCCGCTGGAATTGCATCGCACGAAAGAGGGTGTGACCTGCGTGCGCGCGTGTGAGACGCTGCCGGAACCGAATCTTGCGCGGTTGGAGAAGCTGACGGTGCAGCGATGGGAGGTGCGAAAGTGAATTTGCGAGAACTTGCAATACGTTAGACGGATAGGCAGAATCGGGTCCAATAGTAATCGGAATTTAATCAATTTATGGAGAGACGCAAGTTTGCTTATATCTCAGTTCAGGGCTAAGAGTATGAATAATCGTAGGCGTCTGCAGCAACAACTGTGAAAAGCTTAGACGGAAGCTATTCAGCAGGACTATCAACACCAACGCATAAATTCCGATCGCAGTCTACAAGCGTCTCTTTGGTCGCAACTTAACTCGATTCTCCCAGTAACATCACGGCGAATGTTTATCGAGTCGACACTGACAGCGACTTCTCAGGATCTCGATAACGAAGTAAAAGAGAATCGAGAACTCCTGATCTTGTTATCTGTAACACAAAAGAAGTCATCGGTATTGTCGAGATCAAGTACCTTCCCCGAGCGAGAGCGAACTGGCAAGCCGATCTGCGGAAGTTTTCGTGGCATCGCCGCTGACGATCGACAATACCGGCTCTCGAATAACGTCCTGTTCGTGTGGGCTGGTGTCCATACCGCACGCGACATTGATCTGAGAAATCAGATCGACCAGCAACTCGCAAAACATTTCTTGGAAATGCATGCCATCACGGGGCATGAATAACAGACTGAGTTGAAATGCACATGACGTGATTGTTCCAACCAACAACGAATCCACGAAGAAGAAATTCTGTAACACTTTAGCCGTCTGGCGGAGTCAATTGCTTGGCCTTTCAGCCCCGCAAGGGGTGGAAGTAAATAGCCTGGGGCGTAAGCCCCAGGTTGGTTTTCACACGACGTACGTAAAGCCCCGCAAGGGGCGACAGTTTCTTTCGCCCCTTGCGGGGCTCGACGGCGATCAATGGATCGATTCCTGGGGCTTACGCCCCAGGCTATTGACGGCCGCCTCTCCGAGGCTGAAGAATCACGTACATTTCGTCCGACGGCGTGCTTCATTCGGCTAAAGAATTACGAAATTTTCCAAAATCTAGCAAAACGATGTTGAAGTCAAACGATTCTGCGATTCGTTAAGCGAAGTCGTCGCCCCTGAGTCACTGGGCGAATGGTTTAACGCTCCGAAGGAAGCATTTAGTTGAAGCCCATCGAAGTGATCGAGCATGACGAAATCGATCGCCTGTGGGAAATGTTTTATCGTCTAAGATCGGAAATACCAAGGTGATTTTGCAAAGCGACGAGGGCTTTCAAATATCGCCCGGCGAATTGCCTCCTGCCCCTCTCCTTTGCCCCATCGGGTCCATGATGCGTTTAACTCCGGTATCGATTATGCTGGGCCGAACGTGAAAGTTGCCGGTGCATTGAGGGGCACCCGGCGTCTGTTTCATTCTTCCACCCGCAACCGATCGGACGGGAATCGCAGATGAAAATCGTTTCGCTACTCCCCAGTGCGACCGAGATAATTTGTGCTTTGGGACTCGAAGAGGAATTGGTGGGAGTCACCCACGAGTGCGATTTTCCGGCGTTTGTTCGCGGGTTGCCGAAGGTGACACGGACGTTGATCCCCACCAATGCTTCGAGTGCCGAGATCGATCGGCTGGTGCGGGAGCAGTTGCGGACAAGCCGGGCTCTCTATTCGCTCGACCTGCCGACGCTCGAAATGTTGCAGCCCGATTTGATCGTCACGCAGGCCTTGTGCGACGTGTGTGCCGTCGCCGAGGAAGAGGTGCGGGCGGCTGCCTGTGCACTTCCCGGCAGTCCACGGGTCGTCAACCTCGAACCGCAAAACCTGTCCGATGTCTTTACAGCGATTAAACACGTCGCAGAAGCCGCCGGCGTCTCTAAGCGGGGAAATGCGGTCGTCGGCGTGCTACAGGTCCGCGTCGATGACGTCGTCGCTCGTGTGGAGAGACAGCGAGACCGGCCCCGCGTCGTTCTGCTGGAGTGGCTCGACCCACCGTTCTCATCGGGGCATTGGAACCCGGAACTGGTCCGGTTGGCGGGAGGAAACGAGGGGCTCGGTCGCGAAGGAGAACGGTCGCGCACGCTTCGCTGGGACGAAGTGATCGCGTGGCAACCCGAGGTCATCGTCATTGCCTGCTGCGGATTCGACGTCGAACGAACATTGGCCGATGTGCCGTTGTTGCCGACCGTCCCCGGATGGCAGGACTTGCCCGCCGTTCGGTCGGGACAGGTTTACGTCACCGATGGCTCACAATTCTTTAATCGTCCCGGTCCCCGGCTGGTCGACAGTCTGGAAATTCTGGCACATGCCATTAATCCCCAGGTGCATCCACTACCCGCCGGCCTGCCACCGGCGGTTCGAGTGACGGATTCGTTCCTGGTCCGGAAATGAAAGTAACAATTGTGTGGAACGAACGATACACGAGCGATGAATACGTCTACGGCACCGAACCGAACGCGTTCCTTGCTGAAAATGCAAAACTGCTGAAGGGACCGGTGCTATCGCTTGCCGAAGGGGAAGGACGCAACGCGGTGTTTTTGGCCTCGCTCGGGTTGGATGTGCTCGGCGTCGATGGGTCGGAGGTCGGTCTCGCCAAGGCACAACGTCTCGCCGCGTCGAAAGGCGTGACGATTCGTACCGAAGTCGTCGACCTGGCGAGTTACCAACCACCGGAGAACGCGTTTGGCGCGGTGGTGTCGATCTCGGCGCATCTTCCGAGAGCCATCCGCCGGCGGCTGCATGGTCTCGTGGAACGCGCGTTAAAACCGGGGGGCATCATCTTGCTCGAAGCCTACACAAAAGCACAACTCGCGCGAAACACCGGCGGGCCGAAAGACCCGGACATGCTGATGTCTGCCGCAGCATTGGAGAAAGAGTTTCCGAACTGTGAGCCGATGGTTTCGCAAGAGATCGAACGAGAGGTTGTCGAGGGACAGTTTCACACGGGGCTGGCCTCGGTGGTGCAGTTTTTGGCACGAAAGATTTCATAACGGCGCAACCGAGGTATCAGTTCAGGTCATCTTCAGGACGGACGAGTTTCTTGAGATTGTCCAAAATATACTGAGAGCCGCCGTCAAAACCTCATAACTACTGAATAGAATGGCCCGATAATTGCGTATGGTGGGTTTCCGAAA
>JAQCEJ010000107.1 GCA_027618475.1 Planctomycetota bacterium
CCTGTTTTTACCGACTGAAACCGACTTTGTGAATCGTCGTTTCTAGTTTCCATCTGGGAAATGCGGGTTGATATCGTGATATCCACTTTTGCTAGAGAAGAATGATTTCTCTTGTCGATCGAAGAGAGATGTACGATGATGAACATTACCTTGCCGTTATTTCAATGTTATCCGTTGTCTGGAGCAGAATTTCAATGTCGTCTCCCGAACTACCCGCGTCACATCGTCAATCAGTCCCGGATCTGCAACCATCGGGCCCCAGCAACTGGCTCGTTACTGTGCTGTTGGTTTTGGTCATCGGACTGCTCATAAAAAATAGCGGTGTGATAAATCATATTGGAGCATTGCACGATCCCAACGCCAGGCCTCGTGAGATATCGGCCCGTGGCGATCTCGCTGCCGACGAAAAATCGACGATCGCTCTTTATGAGGCTGCTTCGTTGTCGGTGGTACATATAACGACGCGGGCGGTCGAGCAACGAGTCGATCCGTGGAGTCGCAATGTGATGGAGATTCCCAAAGAAGGAACCGGCAGTGGTTTTTTATGGAGCGACGACGGTTATATTGTCACCAATTTTCATGTTGTGATGGGAGCTCAGGAAGCACAAGTAACAATGGCAGACCGTGAGGTTCATCCCGCGAGATTCGTGGGGGCCGATCCCGACAAAGACTTGGCCGTACTGAAAATCGAGATTCCGGAAGGAAAATACCAGGCATTGCCCCTCGGTACATCGCACGATTTACAGGTCGGTCAGAAAGTCTTTGCCATCGGTAATCCGTTCGGGTTTGATCAGACATTGACGACCGGCATCATCAGCGGCCTCGGTCGCGAGATTCAATCGGTGACTCAGCAGATCATCAGCGATGTTATTCAAACTGATGCTGCAATCAATCCCGGAAATTCAGGAGGACCGCTGTTAGATAGTGCGGGGCGATTAATTGGCGTGAACACGGCAATTTACAGCACCTCAGGGCAGTATGCAGGAATCGGATTCGCCGTACCTGTCGATACCGTGAATTTCATTGTTCCCGAATTGCTCAAATCGGGAGTTGTCGAAAAAGCGGGCTTGGGAATCTATCCGTGGCCCGACAGTGTCGTTGCCGAAATCGGCTTGAAAGGTTCGCTGATTCGCGAGGTCAAGAAAGGAAGCGCCGCTGAAAAAGCGGGACTTCTGCCAACACGCCCCGACGATCAGAATATTCTACTCGGCGATCTGATAACTTCGATCGATGGTAAACCAATCGAGAAGAACGACGACCTGTTCGCCGCTCTCACCGGCCGAAAGCCTGGTGAAATAGTGGAAGTCACCATTCAACGTGACGGAAAGGAAATGAAGATACCGATCGAGTTGCAGGTATTGCCGACGATGATTCCGCGACCATGAGATTGTGAATCAGTTGTGAGGGTATGTGGGATGCGCAAATCCTTAATGTTCCTCACGATACAGCGTCAAAACCGGAATTGACATCAGACCCCGAGGTCTTGCATCTGTGCGGCGAGATCTTCATAGGATGAAATCAGCCGTTGCCGGACTTTTTCCGGAAGTCTCGGAAACATGCGGATGACGTCAGGAGTGAGTGATTTCGTGCATCGTTCGATGGCAGTGGTCACCTTTCGGATGGTCTGCTCGGTAGCATTGATTGGAGAATTCGCCGTTGCGGTACCGGAACTTCCTTCTTTTGACGGAGGCGTTGTCGCACCTTGACGAAAAGGGGCATAGGCTTCGGAAGGTTCAGCACCTCGATTGACTCCGGCTAACGTTTCGGAACGTTCGGTGGACGATTTCTCGTTGCCGAAGCGTCCTCTGTTGTTGTCGTCATCCAAATCTCCCGGCATCTGCACGGCGGCGATGGTCGGTGTCAAAAAAGTCGACTCGACGTCGTCACCAAAAGGAGGCATTTCGCTTTCTGATTCGGCAGTCTCACCACGTGAAACGCGACGCCAGGCCTTCATACTTGCGACGGTCGACTCGTTCTCCATGGCCCATGCAAGGCATTCAGGTGCGTCATCCCAGTTCAACGCGACGTAAAAATGAGACCAGGATAATCCCGGATACGAATCATAGACATCACCAAATGTCTCCCAAACGCGGCGACGTTGGTACACCTGATCGGGTGAGACGCCGACGAGATTTCCGAAATCGGCATCAGTACGCCCACGCGCGTATTTTTCGGTCCATTTGGCCGCACATTCCCCGACGACCCAATTACACTGCGAAACTGCTTGCTGCGCAGCGACAATGAGTTCAGCTTCAGATTCGGGAATATTGAACTTCGTCTTGGATGTCATGGTGAAATCTCATTCATTTAAGCGGAGAGGAGGTTTGTAACTATTGTTGCAGTATCTGTTTATGGGATATGATTTTGGTGAAAATAGTTTTTGTATCCTCGCGGGCATTTTTTGTGTCTAATGCCTAAGTGTTACTTTTAACCCTTGGAATCTGGGTTTATCGGGGAATGGGGACAATTTCTCCGACTCCAACCGAGAAATGAAGATCTGTTAGATTACCGGAGAGTTTGAGGCCGTTGGAAATCGTACCACGGTCGATTCGCGATTTCTACAAACTGCCGAATCGTTCTACCGATTCGTTCGGAAATCGCAGCGGTATTTGGAAAGTTAGCGAATGCTGATGTGTTCGGTGACGCCATGATGCGAAGTTCGCCTTCATCTCGGTGGATGAGGATCAGCTAAAACTGGAGCATTATCGGGGGGCTGGCAAGATCGATAACCTGTTAAAACGCATGTGCTTTGGGAGATTCGGAAGACTTTAACTATTCGGTACAGTTTACTTGACCGAACTGCGATACCTCATTAGGATTCGGTGGCCTTGAGTTAACGATTCTGCCGAATAATTGAGCATTCGGGCGCCGTAGCCAAGTGGCTAAGGCAGCGGATTGCAAATCCGCCATCGTCGGTTCGACTCCGACCGGCGCCTCCTTTTCGAAATTCAGCGGTTCCGCTCAAATTTGATCACCCGGATCGTTCGTCAACAAACGATCCGGGTGATTTTTTGGCGTTGTCGGTGGGTAAGTCTCTGTGCCGCACAGGTTTTGAAGGCGTAGGAAAGACGTGGATCCTGCCTGCATGGCATCTCACTCAATCGGCGAACCCTGGTGGAACCTTCGCCCACGGAATCTCCAATTGTGCCATCTCATAACCCCGGCGGTACAGACCGCGCATGTAGAGAGGGTCGAACGGAACGGTTTCCGTCATCTTGAAATCAGATGGAATATCGATGTAATTGTAGTCGATGTGATCCCGTTGGGAGATGGCGTAGAGCCGATAGAGATCTCCGATCCCCTGGTTTTTGGTCAGCGTTGAAATGGACTTTCCGGCGAGGGAAATCATGCTGGCTTTTACAACGCTGTATTCGGGAGTTGTTCTACCGTTGCGAATGATGTAGAGCTTTCTGCTGATACCGTCAAAATTCATCCGATCATCAGCATCACGAAGTGAAAAACCGGCGGGAATCAAGAAGACCTGGTTGCTCGTACCGCCGTCGACATGTAGTTCTTCGTATTTGTGCCCGTCAGCAGTGACGGAAAGTCGCACGGGCGGAAAGACGCCAGGAATGGCGGCAGATGCGATGAGCACGTCCTGAAAGAGCTTTTTGCGATCGGGCATCCCGCTGGATGCGATCGCCCCCATGTCCCAGATAACGGGACGTTCGGCGTCGATATTGGTTGTTCCAATCAACAGACGGCGACCTTTTTGATGTTCAGCGACAATCTCATTGAGCATGTCGTCGGTAATGTATGTCTCGACCAGTTTTCGTAACGGTTCGTTGCTGACAAATGAATCACCGGTAAAGGTGGCCACGACATTTTTCAATTCGAGAATGTCGGCTGTGTTGATAGTCGTAAAGGCTTCGGTCAATTCCGCGTCGTAGTGTGAGCCTAAAAAAGCAAATGGAGCGATCAGCGCGCCGGTGCTGATGCCGGTGACCGTGTCAAACTGAGGACGATTGCCGGTCTTGGTCCATCCGGCGAGAATACCGGCACCAAACGCTCCGTTGCTCGCGCCGCCGGAAATCGTCAACGCATGACTGGACTTCAAATCGATCGAGGGGTCTGCAACTGCCGCGGCTGCTTTTTGATCATGGATGGTCAGCACATCCACATCAGTAATGCTGTGCGGATCGTCCCCCCAAAATCGAATTCGGTTATATCCGGGGACATTTACCCGTTCGACAAGGTCTCGCGGTACCGCTTCACGCATGTTACCCGTAACAGCACAACCTGAGAGACAAAAAAGAAGATACAAAATAATATAACCACAGACGCGCGGAGCGGTGATGAGCGATGCCATAATGGGCATCCTTTTGAAGGGGAAGGCGATCGCGGACGGGATGATGTGGTAAATCGGAGGGAATGGCAGTATATCTGAACTGCGAATAGGATCAATCCGTATCGCGACTGTGGTGGTCTCGGAATGTCACACAACGGGTCTGGCAATGTAGAAATTACATTCGACACACTGCACAACACGTCTCAAGTAATTCGGCGAAATTACAGGTCGACGTCAAACTGCCTTCAACACGAGCACCGACAACGGTGGCAACATCAATTCGATGCTTTGTGCATATCCGTGGGCACGGACCGGTTCGCTATAGAGGCCTCCGGCGTTTCCCAGGTTTCCGCCACCGTATATTCCCGCATCGGAGTTCAGTAGTTCCTTATAATAACCCGGTCGTGGTACGCCAATACGGTATTTGCTGCGGACAACCGGCGTGAAATTCAGTAACACCACGAGTTGATCTTCGCTCTGTTTTGCGCGGCGTTCGAAGGCATACACGCTGTTCTGCCAGTCATCACATTGAATCCACTTAAAACCTGAATGATCGAAATCGGTTTCGTAAAGGGCAGGTTGAGTACGATACAATGCGTTTAGATCGCCGATCAATCGACGAATGCCGTCATGATAACGTTCATTCAGCAGGGCCCAATCGAGTTCACCGTCGTGATTCCATTCGGTCCACTGGCCGAATTCTCCTCCCATAAACAGAAGTTTCTTACCGGGAGTCGTATACTGATAACCGTACAGACAGCGCAGGTTTCCGAACTGTTGCCAGTAGTCGCCGGGCATCTGTGACAAGAGCGACCTTTTACCATGCACCACTTCGTCATGAGACAGAGGTAATACGAAGTTTTCGGTAAAAGCATAAATCATGCGGAACGACAACTCGTGCTGATGATAACTGCGATACATGGGATCGCGGCGAAGATATCTCAGCGTGTCGTTCATCCATCCCATGTCCCATTTCATGTTAAAGCCGAGCCCGCCGAGGTGCACAGGTTGAGAAACTCCCCCCCACGCAGTCGATTCTTCGGCGATAGTGAGCACACCTTGAAAGTCTCGATGAACGATCGTGTTTGTATCCTTGAGAAACTGAATCGCTTCAAGATTCTCACGGCCGCCATGTTGATTGGGAATCCATTCTCCGTCGCGTCGCGAATAATCGAGATAGAGCATCGAAGCGACGGCATCGACTCGCAGACCGTCGACGTGGTACTTATCGAGCCAGAAACGGGCACTCGATAGCAAAAAATCACGGACTTCGTTGCGTCCGTAATTGAAGATCAGAGTTCCCCAATCGGGATGAAAGCCCTTTCGCGGATCGGCGTGTTCGTACAAACTCGTCCCGTCGAATTTTCCCAACGAATGGGCATCGGTGGGAAAATGCCCCGGCACCCAGTCGACGAGCACGCCAAGGTTTGCCTGATGACAGTAATCGACGAAGTACATGAAATCATGAGGCGTTCCAAAACGACTGGTTGGCGCGAAATAACCGGTCGCCTGATACCCCCAGGATCCGTCAAATGGATGTTCGTTGATCGGCATCAATTGAAGATGCGTATAACCCATCGTCTGGCAATACTCGACCAGCATGTGGGCCAGTTCGCGGTAATTGTAATATTTCCGATCATCTCGGGGCCGTTTCCACGAGCCGAGATGGACTTCGAATATGGATATCGGCTGATCGTGCCAGTTGGTCGCAGCACGCCGGGTCATCCAGGTTTCATCGCGCCACGGATACCCTTCGAGATCGTAAACGACTGATGCGGTTTTCGGCGGATGTTCACAATAGAAAGCATACGGGTCACTCTTCTGAATCGTGTAACCTTCGGCAGTACGGAGGCTGTATTTGTATGTGTCGCCATGTTTAAGTTGTGGTATGAAACCCGACCAGACACCGCTGTCGCTCGATTTGAGCGGGAACTGTCCGTGTTTCCATCCGTTGGTGTCACAGACGACGCTGACTTGGCGGGCATTGGGTGCCCAGACGGCAAAGCGGACGCCGTTGACGCCATCGTGTGTCGCAGGATGTGCTCCAAAGTGCTTATACATAGTGGGTTGCATGCCGTTCGATGAATTGGTGATTTCCCGCGATGGCAGATAGACAATCGTCTTCGACAAACATTCCCGTGTCGACGCCGGCGGCACGCGATTTCGCCACGGGCGGATAATCGTTGACTGTTGAAAATGCGTCGTAGTTTGGAAAAAAGCTTCGTGATATTCGAACGATTGACTCATCGCCCCTCGATTCTTTTGCTCTCGTTTGCATGACGTATTTCCTCGGCTGACAGTACAAATCTCGACTGTCTACAAAAAGGTCTTGAGCGGTTTCTGAGAGAGTTTTCAGGCACGAATGAGACGAGGTGCAAGGATGGTGTTCGACTACTCCTCCCTTTCATTTCGCAAAATCTGATGCCGCCTCAACCGGCGACGTTTTTCGAGTCCAATTATTTCCTGCTGTAAGTCTCTGAGTGAGTATCCGTTGGGACATTTTCAGTGAACTATAATACGGGGCGTCATCACTGACACGTAATTGTAACACTTATGACAATCTTTCCGGTTAGATCGTATCATCTGATGAGGTAGGTCACAATTGCTTGAGTTTCACCCATCGCGACAACGGGAGAACTGAATTATCGTGAAATACACAGTAGACTACTCAGGACTCACCGCGAAAGATAAGTGCGGCGAAACATACTACAACCAGTTTCATAATCCTCTGGACTTAGAGTATTTCAGGACCATTTGAACGTCTTTTCGGTCGCCAACCGGGTTATAAAACCAGTTCTAAGCAATTATGAATTTCAATCATCGGCCGTCCTGATTTTCGACGACGTGCCAGACAAGTGTTTTCTGACAATCTGATAAGAGAACGATTCGTGTCCAATTACCGTGTGATGACATTGCTGTTCGGGCCAGTGGTCCTCGTGGCGTGCAGCTACGTTGCGACATGGTCGCTCTTTGCCAGCCCAACATCGCAGGAGTCTGACGGCATTGATGACACGGTCGATACGGAGAAAATCGTCTTCGACGATGCAACATTAGGAGCGGAAACAGCAGATGTGAATCACCCGCTGGCATCGGACATGCTACAGACGGCCCGAGCATTGCGAATGCGACTCGACGACGATCGGTATCGAATTCTGGTTCGTGCTCCGTTTGTACTCGCAGGCGATCTTTCAGCTCAGCAACTCGACGAATACTACCGTGAGACGATTGTTCCGACGCAACGGGCACTCAATACTCAGTTTTTTGATCGCTTGCCTAAGCATCCCATTAGCGTGTTGCTACTGCACGACGATGACAGTTACCGCGAGGTGTCCCATGCGTTCGATGGGCTTCATCGCGACTGTTACGCCGGCTATTACATACGTGATGAGCGACGAATTGTTGTGAATGTTTCGACCGGAAACGGAACCTTGGCCCACGAATTGGCTCACGCTTTAGCGCATGCCGACCACGAAGACTTACCCGAATGGTTCGACGAAGGGTTTGCTTCGTTGTTTGAGCAGAGCGAATTCTCGGAAGATGGATTGCAGTTACTTGGCCTGACGAACTGGCGGATTCATTACCTGGCCCCTGCGCTGAATCGGGATCGCCTGCCACCGCTCGAACAGATGTTTTCTCGACAGGCGATACGTTCGCAGAACGAGGGTCTCGATTATGCTATGGCGAGATGCTTCTGTCTGTTTCTTCAGGAGCGCCGGTTGCTCGCCCCATTTTATCGCAAGATGCGTCAATCGCTTCCGAATAAATCCAGCAGCAAAGAGACTATACTGGATCTATTTGGCTACGATGACTTCACGGCTATCGATGCCCAATTTACGGCGTGGTTGCGAACGACCTACAAAGCCTACGTAAAAGGTGCGTCGTCATCCCTCGAATCGGTCACGCGTCAATAACACAACACTCGCTTTTCAAAACGCGTGTCAGGCCGAGCGTTGCTGACGTTTACGGAGTTCACTAAAAAGTCGCACGAAACTTTTGGGTGAAATCATCCGGCTTTGTTGTTCTAACGGATGCGTTTCGGACGAATTTTCTGGGGAGTACTCTGAGTCATCTTCCAACTCGAACGTGGGGGGAAACAGCGGTTGTGATTTAGGACGATCATTGCTGATTTCGTCGTCAGGTTGGACAATGTCGAACTTCTTCGCGGATGCGAACGAAGATTCATCGTCGAAGGGGTCGAATTCCTGCATATCGCTGAGTATATCGCTTGAACCGAACCACGTATTCGGGGAAGGGGCTTCGGGCTGTTGTTTTCGTCGGTGACTTCGGGCCGTTTCGCGTTTGCTATCGTCCATCAGTTGTGAGTCTTCGATAAGTTCGAGTACCTTGCGGGCAATCGATACTTCCTGATCGATTGTGTCACCGCTTGCGACTGACTGAGTCTTCAGTGCCTGCATCAGTTGTGCAGGGACATCCAGATCGGCAAGATCATCGGAGTCAAATGCCACGTCATCAGTATCGTGATATGCAGTTTTAGTGCCAAGATCGTCGTGTTCAACCGAGAACGTATCCCATTGTCCTATAATATCAGTAGGCATATCGATGCTGATCAGCGCCTGCAATTCGGAAGACGTCTCTTCAATAGACTGAAAGATATCCGCGACGCAAGATGAGAAGTCGATTGGTAACTCTCGATCGGTGTCATTTTCTTCGACGACGCAGATCGGTTGGAATTCGTCGTTGGTCAATTCTGTTTCGTGGACGTCTTCAATGACTATCTCGTTACTGTCTGCGTCCATCGCATGTTCGTGATCAGGCATGAGGGGAAGTATGGACGATGAGCTCTCGTGGTCGTCGGTGATAGGCTCGGTCGGGAGTTGCAACCGAAATCCTTTCCGAAGGGACTGTTCGTAGTCGGCATCGAGTCGGGAAAAAGGATCGTCGACCACTTCTTCCTCCCATTCATTCGAAGTCGTCGGCTGTTCCCCTACGATAGATTGTAAAGCGCTTTTACTCTCTTCGACGACTGACGATCGAGGAGGGCTTTCTTCTTCGGCGCCGAATTCGAAGACGGCGGCCTCGGAATGAACAGTCTCATTCGTCTCAAAGTTTTCGTGCGAATCTGTTTCCTCAAATGTGGTAGTGATCAATTCCTGAAACTCGTATGTGGAAACTTCGCCCGACGATGCTATATCATCGATCTCGCCGGTCGTAGCGGGAGAGGAACATTCCGCCTCGATTGTCTCTTCATGATTCGATTGCTGTCCCGCTTGCTGACGTAGTTGGTCGAGCGGTGACAATGCGGCAGTGGGTTCATTCCAATGCAATGGAAGTTGCTTCACATCGTCAAGTGCCTCCCGCGCAACCTCTGCATTAATTGGCTTGTTTTCGACCATGTAGCCCAGTAACAGACTGTGGTCGCATAATTGGTTGATACAACGTGGCATACCGTCGCTGGCCTGTACGACGAGGTCGAGCGCATCGGAAGCAAAGACGTTGTCAATTCTGCCACCGGCAATTGCAAGGCGATGGGCGATGTATTCGGCGGACTCCTGTCGGGTGAACGATTCGAGATAAACTTGCGTACTGATTCTCTGGTTAAGAGCTTCGAGTGCTGGTTGTGCCAGCTTTTCTTCGAGCGAAAGTTGGCCGCAAAGCAGAAGGCGGACGAGCGGCTCGCCATCGACGGTTAAATCGGTGATAGTTCGCAATTCTTCGAGGACGCGATTATTCAACAGGTGTGCTTCGTCGACAATGAGTACTACCGGGTGCGATTGTTTGTGACCGTCGCGGAGACAGGACGTGAGTTCGAGGCGGAGCTCCTGTTCACCCATGCTGGAATACGGTTGTCCGAGCTCGAAGAGAATGGCTTGCAGTAATGAGCGACGGGTGGGGAAATTCGAATTGCTGAGGAATACGACTTGAAACGGTGAAGGGAATTCACCAATCAGGTGCTGACAGAACGCCGTCTTTCCCATACCCGGTGGAGCGGTGAAAACCGCGATCCCCTGACCGCTTACCAGGCAGTTGATGAGCGAACCTCTCGCAGCGTCGATACCTTCGGTGCAGAAATAGAAATTGATATCGGGTGTAGCACTGAATGGCCGTCGAGTCAGACCGAAAAACGGTTGATACATCGAACAATATCCCCCTGAGGACAAGAAGCAATCACGGTTGCACAATCTCGGAAACAAAGTCTCCCCTATCATCAGATCGATCGACGGAGGCAGTCTACTTTAAGGCACCCCGATAGATTCGCTGAGACTTAGAGGAGTGAATCGCGGGGGAAGCTTCAAGTTACCCAGATTAGATAAGATATTTTTATCCGCGGGTAATATTCACCAATAAGACCGGAAAAATCTGGTCAGTTGGTAAAGTTGGCGTGAACTTCCCAGTGTGAGAGGACGCATTCTGAACAGTCGAATGCGTTAGCACTGTCAGAAGGAGACTGCATAGAAAATCGTTTGCAATAAATTCGGACTATGCAATCACTTCTCGAATTGGTTGCCCGAAATCGATCTCCAGACGTTTTTGACCAGGGATTTCGAGAGTGTGCGAATTGATACCGAGTTGATGCAGCACCGTAGCGTGAAGATCGGTGACGTAATGCCTGTTTTCTACGGCGTGGAATCCAATCTCGTCGGTCGCACCATGTACCGTTCCACCTTTGATTCCCCCTCCAGCCATCCAGATGGAAAATCCATACGGATGGTGATCGCGACCGTCGGATTTTTCTGCGCCAGGCGTGCGTCCGAATTCAGTTCCCCACACCACGAGCGTTTCTTCGAGTAATCCGCGCTGTTTGAGATCTTTCAGCAAGGCACCGATCGGCTGATCGACAGCACCACAGCGTGTACTGTGATTTTGAAGTAACTTCGTGTGGGCATCCCAGCCATCATCATAAATCTGAATAAAGCGAACGCCTTGTTCAACCAGTCGGCGAGCGACAAGGCACAGACGCCCCATACGTGACGTCTCGTTCTTATCGAAGCCGTACAAGTTTTGTGTCGCGGCGGTTTCCTGATCCATCGAGATGACTTCGGGAACCGACATCTGCATGCGGAAAGCGAGTTCATAAGACTTGATGCGTGCCTGCATCGCCGGGTCATCCGGGTATTCGATACCGGCATAATTGTTAAGTTCGCCAAGTAGACTGAGTTGATTACGGCGCTGTTCGCTTGTCACTGGAATAGCAGGTGTACCGAACGGTAACGGATTGTTGGGATCGACATTAAGCGTCACGCCGGCATGTTCGGGTCCGAGATAACTGGCCCCGTGAGCACCGACTCCTCCGCAGCAATCGCCGGGACTACCCCCCATGACGACGAACTGCGGCAGATTTTCGTTGAGCGAACCGAGACCATAATGCACCCACGACCCGATGGAGGGATAAAATCCGTCGAAAATGTGCCGACCGGTATGAAACTGTAACTGAGCGGCGTGATCGTTGTCGGTCGTCCACATCGAGCGGACGATCGACAAGTCATCGGCACAATCACCGACGTGCGGCCACCAGTCGCTGATTTCGAGACCGCTTTCCCCCCGTTTGCGAAAACCGACCTGCAGCGGATAAATCGTTCCCATCAAATCACGAGGCACACCAGAAAAATCGCGTACATTCTTGCGATAATACGGCGAATCGACGACAGTGCTCTTGAACGGCGAGTCGTTGATCACTTCACCGGCATGCTTGTTGAGTATGGGCTTATAGTCGAAACTTTCGAGATGACTCGTCCCTCCCAACATGCAGAACCAGATGACACTTTTCGCTTTGGGTGCGATCTGAGCGAGTCCGTTGGGAGGAGCCCAGTCCGATGTGTCGTTGGCTTTCGTAATGCCATCGTGCTGTAACATCGCACCTAATGCCAGACCGGTAAATCCCATACACGTATCGGCGAGAAACGTGCGTCGTTTTACGCGTCCACAGTTATGATGAGGCGTCGAGTGTTGGTGAGCCATGTCGCGCTCAACTTTCCTTTTCGATTTCAATGGGTACGGGGGAAAACCTGTATTGTATTCGATCATCATCGAATAGTGACAAAATCGTTATGACAGAACAATACGTGAACGAGATCTTCTCTTGCTTTCTGAATTATCTGGGGGTCGAGATTCGTTGGCTCCTCGTTAGATTTGCCGCTGAACAGCAACGCCTGCTTTTCCAGAAACCGCAAGCAGGATGCCGTTTCAAGATCGCTCGGAGGACGTGTCAACACCTGTTCGAAAGCCGACGTGATAAACAGTCTCTGTGTTTCTTCATCGGTTGCAGCGGGGAGTCGATCGGCAAGTTTCCGAGCCAGTTGTTTCGAATTGGTGATGGAAAGCGAACTATTCGTCATAGCCAGGGCTTGCTGAGGAATCACACTTTCCAGTCGCTGATAACATTCGTTGGGATTCGCCTGATCGAACAGTTCTAGAAATTTCGATTTCTCGTTAGGTGTCGAACGGAAATAGATACTCCGGCGAGGCGTGCTCTCTGCCTGAGTTTCCGGGATTTCGGGTCCACCGGGCGTCAGGTCCAACTCCCCAGCGAGGTACAGGAGACTGTCGCGAACCACTTCCGATTCCATTCGCTTGGAATCGGCCCGCCAGTAAAATGTATTTTGCGGATCGATAGTTTTGTTGGTAAGACCTTCTTCCCCTGCCGCTGAACTTAATCGATACGTGTTCGACATAACCATCAGCCGGTGCATGTGTTTCATGCTCCAATTGTGTTTGACCAGCTCGCCGGCAAGCCAGTCGAGCAACTCGGGATGTGTCGGAACTCTACCATTAAGGCCAAAATTCGCCATCGTCGGGACGATCCCTTTGTGAAAATGTCGCTGCCACATGTGATTGACGGCGACACGCGACGTGCGGGGATGGTCGGGTTGTGTTAGCCAGTGCGCAAGCGCGGTGCGACGACCTGTGCTCGTCTTCGGATAGGCTGTACCCAACGGTGTGTAAGTTGGATCATCTTTCTCGACCGCGTCTTTTGCCGTTTCGACGGCTTGATTTGCAGCGGTCAGCTTGGCCATCGCGTCATCAATCGCTTTCTTGCCTTGCTCATCAGCGGGACTAACATGTTCGGCTTCCTTCAGCGCGACCTCTGCCTGTATAGCAGCGAATTCGGCCTGACGGAGTGCTTGAGTCCGTTCTGTGCGACCAGCCACGACAGCCAGGGAGGAAGCATTTGAGGCCTCGGTAAACTTTGCCCGGTCAGCAGCAATGCGGGCTCCCCATGTCTCCGATTCGGATTGGGCAACGGCCAATTCCTGTTCCGCCAGTCTCGTAGCCAATTGTGTCGCCTGCAAATCATGCTCGAAATCCTCCCGCGTTGGTTTGTCGTAAGGAGAACGTTTCCCTGCCGTTTTCGATTCCAACACGACCCATCCTTCAGGAAGTGGATCAATCAATACTTCATCGAATTCTGCGGTACCGGCGTGTGTCCACAATGCAAAACCACCCGATCGTCTGGCAACCGGCATCGTATATACAATAGCGAGCTCCCCGTTGATCCAGACATTCAGGATCCGTCCCTTTGCCACAAAATCGAGGGTGATTTCCTGATTCACCCGCACGGGATATTGCACGATCCCTGCGGACGGGTAGGTTTCGGCTCCTCCCTGGCGATGAAACGCCTGCACTGTTGAACCGGAATCGGCCGCTGCTGTGTATATCGCCTGACAGTCATTTAAATTATTGGCGACATCGAAGAACAAGCCGACGGAGTGAATTGCTCCCGCTTCGGTTGTCTTGTATTTCACACGTCCGGCGAAATCGACGGGCAATACCACGTTCGCCGACATCGCTAAAAAACTACCTGGAACGGTCTGTGCGACTTTGCCGTTTTCATATTTCCATTCGCCGCCGTGCACGTTCCAGACATTAGTCCTTGGTTCGGAAAAATCGTCAGCAAACAACGCACCTGGCAAATGGGTCGACGAGGCAGCGCGATCATCTGCCGATGCCTCGGCAACAAATTGGTCGAGTTGTTTCTGGGCCTCGACTGACTGTTGTTGTGCCGTTGTCAATTTTGCCTGTGCGAGTTCGACTTTTTCTTCCGCTGTAGCAACGATTTTCTCCGTCAGTGTTGGATTGAGCCAGGGATAGTACGCTTCGAGAGGTATTTCGACCGGACTGATATCGAGGTCGGCGTTGCCGAGAATCGCCGGCACTCCGGGTGTCAGAGGATGGTCTGTATCGGGATTGCGATCGTCGCCGCGAACGAAGAGGTACGTTGGAGTCTCTGCTTCTTTATCAAAAACTTGGGAAACTCCGGCTTTGAAGACCTGACCAAGCGTGGCATCCTTTTCCGTCGCCAAATCTCCAGTGACGGGGATCGTGCGGACGTCATGAGGCTCAAAAAACGCGCGGAAACGGTAATAATCGAGCTGTGCGATCGGATCGAACTTGTGATCGTGACACCGCGCACAACGCATCGTCAACCCCATAAATGCTACGCTGGTTTGTTCTACTGTCTCGTATAGCCAGACGTTACGGTCGAATTTGTACCAGTTGCGGCCGAGAAACCCGGTAGCTCGAATAACCTCCGGATTACCGGGTTCAATCTCGTCCCCGGCAAGCATTTCGTGAATCATGCGGTCGTAGCCTTTGTCGGCGTTCAACGATTCGACAATCCAATCTCGCCAGCGCCAGATGTGCCGCTGACCGTAACGGATCTCATTGATACCGCGGCTGCCATACCAGTCGCTATAGCGCCAGACATCCATCCAATGTCTGCCCCAGCGTTCACCATATTGAGCGCTATTCAGCAAGCGATCGACCGTTTGTTCGTACACATTGTCAGATGGATCGTCGAGGAAAGCACGCAATTCCTGCTGGGTAGGGGGTAAACCTATCAGGTCGATATAGACCCGTCGCAGCAACGTTTCGGGATCAGCTGCAGGTCGCGCGGTGAGTCTTAGCCGTTCGTGCTCTGCAGCGATGAATGCGTCAATCGGATTGCGCACCCAGTCGACGTTTTTCACGTCTGGAACAGGCGGATTCGTCAACGGTTTGTACGACCAATAAGTTCTCGGGTCGGCGGCAGGTTGCTCATCGGCGGGGGCATTAGCCCCTTCGTCAATCCACTGCCGTAACAAGGTAATTTCATTGTCTTTGAGTGGAGCCCCTTCTCCTTCCGGAGGCATCGTGAATCCCGCTTCTCCCGTGATGACCTGAATGAGCAAACTGTTGTTCGCGTCACCTGGAATTACGATCGGTCCGGAATCGCCTCCCGTTTTCATCGAAGCAGCGGTATCAAGGCGCAATCCCGATTGTTCCTTGAGGGGACCATGGCAACTGAAACATCGGTGTTCCAGCAACGGCTTTACAGATTTGAGGTAATCAATCTTCGTCGTCGATGGATCATCCGCAGCAACGATCCCCGGTAAATACAGCGCCAAAAGCCCGATCAACACTGATGTTACGCCGAGCTGTGAGTTTTTCAGGGTATTCAACCCATCCCCCTTTGTTATTCACTTCAATCGGGCAGGCGGCATGTAAGACCGGTTTAACAATCCCATTCCTCGGTCTCTCCGCATCTTTCCATTATAGGAATCTGCCGCACGGCTTGAAAACATCAACAGCCGTATATTCGTGTCGATTCCGGTATTCCCACCGCGTTTGCAAATAGATTTCCACCGTAAATCTGGATGGGATAGAACGATTGAAGTGAATTGTTCGATTTTGCCGATAAACCAAGAGATAACGGTGAATCGTTCACCGTCTGCCTTGGGGCTGAAGTAGGGGGAACTTGCGATCGTGCGGATGTTTCTTATGACCGCGCTGGGATTGTTGGTGATTCCGGGCTGCCTGATCGTGCAGACCACGGTCACCAACCCCAATCCTGCTATTAAAACGATCGCGGTCATTCCGTTCTTCAATCTCAGTCAGGAACCCACAGTTGATGGACGCCGGTTTGCCTTGGCCTATTTTTCAGAACTCCAGAAAACACCTGGGTTTCAGGTGATTCCACTTGGTGTGACCGAACAGGCGATTCGCGAATTCGACCTTGAAATGAACAATCCCGCCGATGTGTTGCAACTGGCGGAATACCTCAATGTCGATGCCGTCGTTGTCGGGGCAGTCACCGACTTTGACCAATATTATCCTCCTCGCATCGGTATGCAGGTCTCGTGGTATTCACCCTATGGTTGGGAGTTTTCGCCGGGATTTCCTGTCCATCCGCAGGAGCGTAAAGAATATCTTCATTCCGATCGGGAAGCGCGCAAAACGGTACACGAGGATTCAGATCCAACGGAGAATTGTCCTCCCGACATCAGCGTTCGAGGACAGTCAATCGACAACAACCCACCCATTGAAATGACGGTTCCACCCGCCATATTGGAACCCCCCGAAATCGTTCCCCTGATGTCCTATACGCGGATTTTCGATGGAACCGACTCAAAGCTCGTCGCGGCCTTGCGCGATTATGTCGAGTTAAGCGGCGACAAACGAAGCGGTGGCTGGGAAGCCTATCTGCATCGTAGCGAAGATTTTATTCGGTTCTCGTGTCATCGCATGATTGTAGAAATGTTAACGCTCCACGGAGGCGAAGCTCAGCGTCGATACGTCTGGAAGTTAAGAAAAGAGCGATGACAGACCGGTGAACTCGCCGATAAGACTCCAGTGACCAGAGAATGACACTGCGAAAAATTGTGAGTCAGCCAACGTCGGTGCGGGTATGAAAGGAGCAGCGTGATGTCAGAGGGAATGAATGTCCTTGCCCTGGTCAAGGATTCCGAACGCTACATCTTTCTTTACGATGACAAGAGCACCGATCAGACCTTGCAGACGTTTGGTAAATTTGCTTCAGATAAAGACTTGAGTTTTACCTGGTACGATGCCGCGCTGCTCAGTCAAAAGGTCCGCCGCTTGCGCCGCGACGATGAACATGTCGATTCACCACGCCGGCTGGGTGGACAGGTCCATTGAAGAGAAGGTTGAGGAAAGAAACATAAGGGATGAGTCAGAGTGGCGATCGATTCCCTTTCGCTTCATCTGATTCAGACTTCGTCTTTCCAACTCGAGCCCGTAATCAGAGTCCCCTATGCACGCCGCGATTGACGCATTTCTGCGTTATCTGCGAATCGAACGCAATTCGTCGCCACTGACGCTGAAATCGTACTCTGAAGATTTATCGAGCCTGCTTGCTTTTTTCGAGGATCGAAAACTTCCGGTCCCGTCACCCGAAACGGTCGACGTGCATACGCTGCGCGAGTATGTCGCCTATCTTCATGCCTGCCAATATTCGCGGACGACCATCGCCCGCCGCATGGCCTGTCTGCGAAGTTTCTTTCGGTATCTCAATCGCGAAGGGATATGCACGCATAATCCCGCGAAAGTGCTCCGCACTCCCAAACAGGGACGCAAGCTGCCGAACTTCCTCACCAACGAACAGATGAATTCTCTGCTCGAAAACCCGGTAGCAGACGATGCCGCGGGCGCACGCGACAAAGCGATGATCGAAGCGATGTATTCCGCCGGCCTTCGTGTGGCCGAACTCGTGGCCCTCAACCTCGAAGACTGGGACCGCGACACCGACATGCTTCGCATTCGTGGGAAAGGGAAAAAAGAAAGAATTGCACCGTTAGGAAAGTATGCCGTTCGAGCTCTCAATGACTATCTCGCCGAACGCAAACCCGATCCGACGGCACCGGCGACAGAACAACAAGCGATCTTTCTAAATCGCTTCGGTCGTCGGCTGACGACGCGCAGTGTCGGACGGATGATGGAAAAACATCGTCGGCACGCCGGACTGACCTCTGAGACGACGCCGCATACGCTGCGTCACACGTTCGCGACGCATCTGCTCGACGGTGGGGCCGATCTCCGCAGCGTGCAGGAACTGCTGGGGCACAAAAGTCTGACGACCACGCAAATCTACACGCACGTCAGCACCAAGCGCATCCGCGACACGTACGAGAATGCCCACCCGCACTCCGCAAAAAATCGCGAGACGTGAGCAACAAGTGCGAGACCGGGAGAGCAGGGGACAGAAAACGCGGCCAGAAGTCTCTTCATTTCCCATTCTCCACTCTCCATGATCCATCATCAATTCTCC